>JAKSBY010000677.1 GCA_022360855.1 Sphingomonadales bacterium
CAGGACCCTGGGCATGCAGTTCATGGCCAACGCCATCCTGCTCCACGCCGACCGCCTCTACCGCCTCTATCACGGCCACGCGCCAAACTACGATTAGGCAGGCGCGTCGCCCCCACCCTGTCATTGCGAGTCGGCGCCGACGCAATCTCGGGCCGGCGGAGCTGTGCCGCGACCAGATCGCCGCGGCCCTCCGGGCCTCGCGATGACGGGGAAAGGGCGATCATGCTCGGTCCAAACCGGCGCGATGGACCAGGGCGCGTCTATTCCCGCGGCAGAGTCTCGATGAAGAAGTCGATGGTGTTCTGGCCCATGATTTGGGCGATCTCGGCTTCGGTGAAGCCGGCGTCCAGGAGGGCCGAGGTGAGCTTGGCGGTGCCCGCCGCATCGAACGGCGTCCAGACCGAGCCGTCGAAGTCGGAGCCGAGCGCGACATGGGCGACGCCGATGAGGTCCGCCGTGTAGCGCATGGCCTGGACGATAGCGGCGACCGTGGTCTCGCAGACCGCGCCGGACCAGAAGCCGATGCCGACGATGCCGCCCGTCTCGGCGATGCGCCGCAGGTGGTCGTCGGTCAGGTTGCGGTTGCCGGGACACGTCCCCTTCACGCCGGTATGCGAGACGACGACCGGGCGGGTGGCCATGTCCAGCACCTCGTCGATCAACGTCACCGAGGCATGCGCGAGATCGATCACCATGCCGTTCGCCTCGGCCCAGCGCACCGCCTCCCGGCCCAAGGGCGTGAGCCCGCCCTTTTCGAGCCCATGCGCCGAGCCGCCCACTTCATTGTCGAAAAAGTGGGTCAGGCCGAGGGTGCGGTAGCCGGCGGCGTAGAGCGATTTGAGGTTTTCCAGATCGCCCTCCATGGGGTGCGCGCCTTCCAGGCCGAGCATGGCCGCCATGACCGCCTCGCCGGCCGCGCGGCGGGCCATGACCTGCGCCAGTTCGGGTCCGGTGGTGACCACCGCCACGGCGCCATCGGTCCTGGCGGCGAATTCGCGCAGCTTTTCGGCCTGGTAGAGCGCGCGCTGATGCAGGCTGCCCCAGGTCCGGCGCGGCCAGCGCTGGGCGATGGCAAGCGTGGTGATGTTGTCGCTGTCCGCCGGGTTGGACTCATAGTTGAGCCCGCGCGGCGATTTGGTCACGGCGGTGAAGACCTGGAGCGCGAACTTGCCCTCGGCAAGGCGCGGGAAGTCGGCCTGGCCGATACGGCCGCGCCGGGTCAGGTCGCGCCGCCAGAGCAGCGAATCCGCATGCATGTCGGCCAGCGCCAGCCGGGCGTGCAGCGCAGCGCCCGCCTCGGAGACGGTCGCGGCCTCGTCTTCGACGACCCGGTTCATGCCCCACTGCACGACAAGCGGCACGATGACGTAGAAAAGCAGGATTCCGGCCAGGACCAGGAAGAACAGCCAAAGCCCGAGCCGCCGGCGGTTGCGGGCGAACCAGCCGGCCATCACGGCGTCTCCGCGATGAAGCGGTTGATCAGCTCGGCGAGCTCGGGGCCGGCGTCCTCCTGCAGGAAATGGCCGGCGCGCTCGATGGTGACGTGGTTCTGGCCCGCCGCACCCGGCACCAGCTTGTGGAACGGCTTCTCGCCGCCCTTGGTGATCGGGTCCATGTCTGAAAAGGCGGTCAGCACCGGCTTCTCGAACCTGGCCAGGCTGGCCCAGGCCACCTTGTTCGCCGCGGCGGCCGGGTCGTCCGGCGCGATCGGCACCAGCACGGGGAAGGCGCGGGCGCCGGCCTTGTAGCTCTCGTCCGGGAACGGCGCGTCATAGGCGGCGATCACATCGTCGTCCATGCCGCGGGCGACGGCGCGGGAGACGATGGGGCCGATGGCGAAATTGTCGGTCTCCTGGCTGTATCGGCGCCAGGCGAGGAACGCCTCCGACGGCGTATGATCGCCGGTCGGCAGGCCGGTATTGGCGATTACGAGCCGGGCGAAGCGCTCCGGATTCTCCGCCGCCAGACGGAGGCCGATCAGCCCGCCCCAGTCCTGGCAGAACAGGGTGATGTCGTTAAGGTCGAGCGCCTGCATCCAGGCAGTCATCCAGTCGACATGGGCTTGATAGCTGTAGGCGGCGCGGTCGGCGGGCTTGTCCGACTTGCCGAAGCCGATGAGGTCCGGCGCCAGCACCCGGTGGCCGGCGGCGGCCACGGGCGGGATCATCCTGCGATAGAGGAAGCTCCAGCTCGGCTCGCCATGCAGCATCAGGACGGGCGCGGCATCCTGCGGCCCCTCGTCCACATAATGCAGGCGGAGCGGCCCAAGCGCCGCATCCTCAACCTCCAGATAGTTGGGCGAAAACGGATAGTCGGGCAGATTGTCGAACCGGTCGTCCGGCGTTCTCAGGATCGTCACGGACTAAGCCTCCCCATTGGCTACGGTCAGGATCAGCTTGCCGCGCACATGGCCGGCCTCGCTGAGCTCATGCGCCCGCCGGGCATCGGCGAGCGGGAAAACCCGGGTCTCGGGCGCTCTCAACACCCCGGCGTCAACGAGCGCGGTCAGGGCGCGCAGGCCGTCCCCGGACGGTTCCGCATAGATGCGGCTGGCGCGAATGCCGCGCGCCTCGGCGACCGCCTCGTCCGGCGCCTCGTTGAGGCAGGCGAGCGCGCCGCCGGGCCTGATCAGGTCGACGCTTTCGTCGGGAATCGCGCCGCCGACGCAGTCGAACACCATGTCGAGCCCGTCCGGCGCCAGCGCCCGCACCGCCTCGCGATAGTCGCCGGCCCGGTAATCGATGACGTGATCGGCGCCGAGGCCCGCGCAATAGTCGCGGTTTTGCGCGCTGCAGGTGGTCAGCACCTTGGCGCCGAGATGCCTGGCGATGGGGATGGCGAGGCTGCCGACGCCGCCGGCGCCGGCGTGGATCAGCACGGTCTGGCCCGGCCGGAGGCCGGCGAACGCCTTCAGCGACTGCCAGGCGGTGAGCCCGCAAAGCGGGATCGCCGCCGCTTCCTGGAAACTCAAACCTTCCGGCTTCGGCGCCACGGCCGCGGCCGGCATGGCGATGTAGTCCGCATAGGTGCCGTCATGCGCCACCGCCTTGCGGCAATAGGCATAGACCGCATCGCCAATCGAGAATTCATCGACACCCGGGCCGAGGGCGGCGATCTCGCCCGCCGCATCCCAGCCGGGAATCACCGGAAACGCATGGTCGAAGACGCATTCGAAGAGGCCCTGGCGGATCTTCCAGTCGATGGGATTGACGCTGGTGGCGTGGATCCTGATCAGCACCTCGCCCGGCGCAGGCTCGGGGCGCGCCAGCTCGCCCAGCTTCAGCACATCCGCCCCACCGAACGCCTCGTAAAACACCGCCTGCATACCGCCGCTCTCCACTCAACCTGAAGCGGCGAGCCTATCAGACCGCCGGTGGAGTTTCGATCACTAAAGCGTTTACGTCCAAGCCAGCTCGTCATTGCGAGCGGAGCGAAGCAATCCAGGGGAACGCAGGTCGCCCATCCCTCTCGCCATGCCCGTGAAAACGGGCATCCAGGCCGATATCGACATAGATTCCCGCGTTCGCGGGAATGACCGGGATGGGCCGCTGGATTGCCGCGTCGCTTGCGCTCCTCGCGATGACGCGGTCATGGGTTCGACATTTGCGCAAAGCGCTTTAAGAGCAAAAAAAGTGGCGGCGGCGCCTTGAAGGTCAAGACGATCCGCCGCCTAATGCTGGGGTAATTGGGCTGGCGTAATCGGGTTGAGGCAGGCGGGCTATTGCGCGGTGGCGAGGCGGGCTTGCTGGAACGCCTGCTGCGCCTGGGCCAGCTCGAGGTTTTCGTCGATCACATCGAGCTTCGGATTGATCTTCCTGGCGCGCTCGTAGTCACCAACCGCCCGGTCGGCGTCGCCCATTTCGAGATAGGCGTTGCCGCGGTTGACATAGGCCTGCCAGAAATTGCGCTTGGCGCGGATCGAGGCGCCGCAATGGCCGACCGCCTCGTCATAATCGCGCTTCAGATAATAGGCGATGCACAGATTGTTGTGCGCAATCGCCCGGCGCTTGGCCGGCTGGGACTTCTTCGTGGCTTTCAGGGAAAGGCGGATCGCCTCGTCCAGATTGCCGGCCTTCAAAGCCGCCGCCCCCTTGGCGACCGGGCCGGATGTGTTCACGTAAATGGTGTCTGCCGACGCCGCCGTGACAAACGCGGTTGCGGCATAAAGCACCAGCATGGCTTTGATGGCTGTCTTGAACATTCGCTGTCTCCTCGCAGGCATATTGCGATGAGGGGAAATGTATGTTATGCGAATACATATTAACAGTAAGAGAATTCACAAATTAGATATTCATTTTTGAATGCCTAACTGGGACGACTACCGGGCCTTCCTGGCCATTGCCGAGACCGGCAGCCTGTCGGCCGCCGGGCGCAAGCTCGGCGTCAGCCAGCCGACCCTGAGCCGGCGCCTGACCGCGTTGGAGGAAAAGCTCGACGCTTCGCTCTTCATCCGCACCCCGAACGGGCTCGATCTGACCGAGACGGGCGAGCAGATCCTCGACCATGTGCAGCACATGGCGGACGAGGCCGGCGCGGTGGAACGGCTCGCCACCGGCCACGACCGCGGCCTGGAAGGAACGGTGGTGATCTCCGTGGTCGAGGCCATCGGCATGGTCTGGCTGACCCGGCATATGGCACGGTTCCGGGAGCGCTATCCGGGCATTACGATCGAAATCAAGATCGACCTGGCCGCCGCCGATCTGATCCGCCGGGAAGCGGACATCGCGGTACGCATGTTTCGCCCCCATCAGGCCAATCTGATCGCCAAGAAGGTCGGCTCCATCCACTATGGCTTCTACGCGACCGAAGCCTATCTTAAGGCGCGCGGGACGCCGAAGGCGGTCGAGGATCTGCGCGATCACGATATGGTGGCGCCGGGCGCCGAGCTGCTCCGTTTCGTGGAGCAGCAGCTCCGCGATCAGCATATTCCCATGGGCCGCATCGTGTTCCGCTCCAACAGCATGTTCGCGCTCGTCACCGCCACCCGCTCCGGCTACGGCATCGGCGTCCATTCGGGTCTGGCCGCCTATTATCCGGAAATGATCCGGCTTCTGCCGAAGATCACGCCCTTCAAGAGCGATCTCTGGCTCGTCACCCATACCGATCTGAAGCGCAGCGCCCGCATCCGCGCGGTCTTCGATTTTCTGTCGGACCTGTTTACCGACCATCGCGCGGTGCTTCGGGGCGAAGGCCCGCCGCCGAAGATTGAATAGGGGCTAGAGAGTTTGCGTTCAGGCGATTCGTCATTGCGAGCGGAGCGAAGCAATCCAGGGGAGCGCAGGGCGCCGCGGCCTGTCTGGATTGCCGCGTCGCTGGCGCTCCTCGCAATGACGGAGAGCGGTTTCAGCATACGCGCAAATACTCTAAATCATCACCGTGCCGACGGTGTTTTCACGCATCGGGGTCTGGCGCGGCAGTTCGATGGAAAGAACCCGCGAATAGAAGGTCTTTTCGCCGTCGGAGATCTTGGTCTTGAGGTTGAGGCCGAGCGCCGGCGCATACCAGACGGTCTTGGTGAACTGCGAAGTCTGCCCCTCGAAGGCGAGGTCGGTGACCACGTCGATAACGAACACGTCATAGCTGCCGCTTCTGATCTCGATCACCGTCTTGTCGCGGACCGAGGCATAGATATAGGCCTGCCCGGCGCCGGGCCTGGAAGCGACCCGGTAGCGGCTGTGGAAGCTGGTTTCGTTGCCGACCTTCAGCGGAAACAGCTTGTCGATCTCCGCCGGGTCGAGCTGGTTGACGTAGGCCGAGCCCGACTCGCTTCCGGTGAGCGCGTAGATGCCGCGATAGAGGGTCCGCTCCGAGATGGTACGGCCGTTCCAGCGGGTTTCCATGGTCACCGCCGGGCCGTCGACCGCGGTCACCTCGACATCAAAGACATTGCCGCCGGATTCGACGCGCGCCTTAAGACCGACGGTCATGATGCCGGCTTCCTGCTCTTCGGCCGCCGGCGCGCAGCCGAACAGGACAAGAATCCCGAATAGCCCTAATGACTGGCGTAGAGCCGTCATGCAACCGCCCTGATTTCGAGGCCGGGAGCCGGCCTCCCCGATCCCTTTATAGATAGGAACAGCTTGGTCGAAGAAAAAGGGCGAAAAAAAGGCAGCGCCGCGCCCGGCGGGCGGCCTCACGCCTCGGTCATTGGCCGAGGCCCGCGGCCAGCCATTCACCGTCCGGCCCGAGGCGCGATTCGTCCCGGCTGATCGGCTGGCCCCGCAACAGCGAACTGCGCTGTATCCGCTCTTCGGCGATGTCGAGATTTTCGCTGAGAATCTCCGCCCGCGGGGAAATCTTCAGGCCGCGCTGATAGTGGCCGATCGCCAGCTCATATTCGCCGAGCTCAAGATAGGCGTTGCCCAGATTATTGTGGTACCGCCAATTCGACGGGTCCATCGAGACCGCGGTGTCGCAATGTTCGATCGCCTTCTCGTATTTCTTCAACAGGATGAAGGCGACACAGATGTTGTTGTGGGCGACCGGCACGTCGCGCGAATTCAGGCCCTTCTCGAGGCCCTTCTGATAAAGTCTGACGGCGCGATCGAGCTTGCCGTCCTCCAGCGCCGTCCGGGCCCGATGCAGGACGTCCGATCGCTGCATCTGAAGCTCCATGGTGTAGGCCCCGGCCGACCCGGCCGCGCCGAGCCCGACAAAGACACCGATCACCGTCGCCGCAATAGCTTTTGTTATGGTCATCAACTTCGTCCTTTCACTCATGATCTCAAGGACTCGATTAAGTGTATCATGACCGGCCGGTTTTCCTAAGTCCCGACGAATTAAGGATTTTTGTCCAACTAAAAACCATCCAAGCGCAGTTTGCCGCCGATTTGGCGACAGCTCAAGCGATCTCCCGCGGCTTGAAATACGACATCAGGATGCCCTGGCCGACGTCGATATCTCCCCAGTCGTCGGCCTCGAAGGCGATCTCGGCCAGCGCGGCGGTGGGAAAGCGCGCGGACAGGCGGTGCAGATCTTCCGGCTCGCCCGTGGCCGCCAGCGCGCGGGCCGCCGCATGCATGCCCGGATTATGGCCGATCACCATCAGCCGGTCCGCCGCAGCGTTCACCTTCTGGATCTGGCCGATGATGTCATGGGCGCCGGCCATGTAAAGCCGGCTCTCGAAATGGATCGCGCAATCGCCGCCAAAGCCCTCGAGAAACCGATCGAGCGTCTGGCGGGCACGGACCGCGGTCGAGCACAGAACGTGCAAATGGCCGTCATAGCGCGCCGCGAGATGCCTGCCCATGGCGAGCGCCGCCGCCCAGCCCCGCTTGTTGAGCGGGCGCTCCTTGTCGGTCAGACCGGTCTCTTTCCAGGACGATTTGGCGTGGCGGAAGAGATAGACCGTTTTCATTTCGCCTAACTCGCCTTTGCCGTCGGCGTCTCACCCGGACGATACGTCTCCCCGGGACGAAGCTTGGTGAAGGGTGTCACCATGAGCGACCGGAAGGTCACGGTCGCCGGGTCGCGCCAGCCGGCGACGCCGATCTTGATGGCCCGATGGCCGAGCGCCGGCTGGCCCTGATAGCTGGCAAAGAGCCGGTCCCAGACGGTCAGACAGAAGCCGAAATTGCGATTGGTCTCGTCGCCGGTAACCGAATGATGCACCACATGCATATCCGGGGTCACGAAGAACAGCCTGAGCGGGGCATCGATCCAGCGCGGCAGGTGAAGATTGGCGTGGTTGAAGACGGCGAAGCCGTTGAGCGCGATCTCGAACAGGATCACCGCCGCCGCCATCGGCCCCAGGAACAGGACGATGATGACCTTGTAGAGCGCTGAAAGAACATATTCGACCGGATGAAAGCGAACGCCGGAGGTGGCGTCGAGGTCGAGATCGGTGTGGTGCACCTTGTGAATGCGCCAGAGCACGGGCACCGCATGCATGGCCCGATGCTGGCCATACAGGGCGAGGTCCAGGATCACCAGCGCGATCGCCACCTCGGCCCAGACCGGCAGGTCGACCGCGTTCAAGAGCCCCCAGCCCCGCTCCTCCGCCAACATCGCGGCGGCAACGCTCAAGACCGGGGCCGCGAGGCGCAAAACGATGCTGGCGATGATCATGAAAGCGAAATTGATCGGCCAGCGGCTGCCGCGTTCCTGCACGCGGGCACGGCGCGGCCACGCCGCCTCGGCGGAGATCATCGCCGATAACACGACCAGAAAGACCGTCAGCCGGACCTCCGCTTCATATTGTGCAATGAATTCCAAACCGCTACTCCGATCAATCTCGGATTCGCATCGCGCCGCCCAACTTCCAGCAAGCCTCGTAAATTTATGTTAACACCGGAAATCGCTACGCCAAATCATCCAGATCACGATGACGCCATGATCGCGCTGAGCCAAGTGGAAAAATCCTTCGACGGCCACCGCGTGGTCGGTCCAATCTCCCTAGAGATCGCCGCAAAGGCGACGATGGTCCTGATCGGCCCATCGGGCTGCGGCAAATCCACCCTGCTCAAGCTCATGCTCGGCCTGCTCCGGCCTGACGGGGGCGGCATCGAGGTCGGCGGCTCGCCGCTTGAGGACCATGACCTGGGGCGTTACCGGCACAGCCTCGGCTACGTGGTGCAGCAGGGCGGCCTGTTCCCCCACATGACGGCGCGCCAGAACGCGACCCTGATGGCCGGCCAGCTCGGCTGGGAAGCCGGCAGAATCGCCGCCCGGCTCGACGCGCTGCTCGCCCTGACCAAGCTGAAACCGGATCTGATCGACCGCTACCCGGCGGAGCTTTCCGGCGGTCAGCGCCAGCGGGTCGGCCTTGTCCGCGCGCTCTTCCTCGATCCGGACCTGTTGCTTCTCGACGAGCCCTTGGGCGCGCTCGATCCCCTGATCCGGTTCGAACTGCAGAACGACCTCAAGGAGATCTTCGATTCGCTGCACAAGACCGTGGTGCTCGTCACCCACGACATGGGCGAGGCGCGGTTCTTCGCCGACACGATCGTCCTGCTGAAGGACGGCCGGATCGCCCAGACGGGCAGCTTCGAAGAGCTTGTCGACAGCCCGCAGGATCCCTTCGTCAGCCGCTTCATCGAAGCGCAGCGGGCGCCGGCATGATGCGGGCACTTCTGCTGGTTCTGATCCTGGCGGTCGCGCCGGCCGCCGCGCGGGGCGAAATCGTCGTGGCGTCGAAGAAATTCACCGAATCGGTGATCTTGGGCGAGATCGCCGCCGGCCTTGCCCGGGACGCGGGCTTCGAGGCCCGCCACCGGAAGCAGCTCGGCGGCAGCCGCATCGTCTTCGAGGCTTTGCGTGGCGGCCATATCGACGTCTACGCCGACTATACCGGTACGCTTTATTTCGAGCTCCTGGCCGGCGCCAACATCCGCGACATGACCGGGCTCAAGGCCCACCTCGCCAAGGACGGCATCGGCGTTACCGCGCCCTTGGGCTTCATCAACAACTACGCCATCGGCATGCTGAAAAGCCGCGCCGAGGAGCTCGGCCTGACAACCATCAGCGGGCTCGCCACCCGACCGGAACTCGTGTTCGGCTTTTCCTCGGAATTCATGGAACGCCGGGACGGCTGGCCGGCGCTGCGCGATGCTTACGGGCTGGGGCAGACCGACGTGCGCGGCATCGACCACGATCTCGGCTACCGGGCGCTCCTGGCCGGCCAGATCGACGCCATCGACCTCTACACGACCGATGCGGAAATCGCCGCCTATGATCTCGCCACCCTGGCCGACGACTTGGGCCACTTCCCGGTCTATGAGCCGGTCTTCCTCTACCGGCTCGATCTCAGTGAGAACGCGCCGGCATTCGTCACCGCCCTTGAAAGCCTGGCCGGGGCGATCGACACCGCGACCATGAGCGCCATGAACGCAAGGGTGAAAATCGACGGCGAGGCGGAAGGCGCGGTCGCCGCCGCGTTCCTCGCCGACTCCTTCGGCATCGCAGATAGGTATGAGGGCGAGAGCCGGCTCGACCGGCTGACGCGCAACACGGGCGCGCATCTGGCACTGGTGGCTATCTCGCTCGGCGCCGCCATCCTGATCGCCATCCCGCTCGGGCTCCTGAGCGCGCGCCGGCCGCGTCTCGGGCAGATCGTTCTGAGCGCCAGCGGCGTCCTGCAGACCGTGCCGTCGCTGGCGCTTTTCGTGTTCATGATCCCGCTTCTGGGAATCGGCGCGGCGCCGACCATCGCGGCACTGTTTCTCTACAGCCTGCTGCCGATCATCCGGAACACCCATATCGGCCTCACGACAATCCCCGCCACGATACTGGAGTCCGCCGAAGCGCTGGGGCTGTCGGCCCGGGCGCGGCTACGGCTGATCGAACTGCCGCTGGCGCTGCCGACCCTCCTCGCCGGCATCAAGACCGCGGCCGTGATCAATGTCGGCACGGCGACCTTGGGCGCCATCATCGGCGCCGGCGGCTACGGCCAGCCCATCCTCACAGGCATCCGGCTCGACGATACGGCGCTGATCCTGGAGGGCGCGGTGCCGGCCGCCGTCCTCGCTCTTTTGGTGCAGGGCCTGTTCGACCGGCTCGAGCTCTGGATGACGCCCCGCGGCCTGAAACTGGGGGTCTAAAGCCGGCGGTAGCGCGCCGCGATGCCGCGTTCGATGGCGGCGGCGGTGAGGCGGTCGACGTCGAGCTCGTGGCGGATCATCTCGAGGAGCCGCACTTCCTCCTGGCTCAACTTGCCGTCCGCAGCCGCGATCTCGCAAGCCAGCGCATAGGCGGTATCCCGGTGGCTTTCGGGGACCGCATCCGAAACCAGGCCAAGCACTGCCTCGAGACCGTCCTCCACCTGCAGGATCTCGGCGCAGCTCTCCGCGTCGGTTACGAGGCGGTTCGAGTCGTAATCGCTGAAGATCGGCAGGTTGTCGACCAGATAGCCCATCCGCTTGAGTTCCTTATCGGTCATGTTGCGGTCGGAGGCCGAGACCAGAACCATCAGATAAACAAAGCCCGTATGGGTAGAGATCGTAGACATGCGTGCGAGTGCCCGGGTGGTTGACGTGGTTGCTCCGGCGGCCTTTCGGGGTGCGCCGGCTGCCCCACAATATGGTGGCGGCCGCCCGATGCGCAACCCCGTCACGACGGTGCGGCAAAAAAGCCGCGCACGGTCTCGAGTGCGGCCTGGAGCGGCACCCGTTCAACCACCACGCCCTCGGGGAAGGCGGTGGCGAGCCGCGACGGCAGCGCCGAATCGAGAAGCACGAAGACGCCAAGGTCGTCGGCGCGGCGCACGAGCCGGCCATAGGCCTGCTTGAGCCGCAGCCGGGTCAGGAGGTCGTCGTAGCCCTGGCCGCCGAAACGTGCCCGCCGCGCCCGGTGCAGGATGGTCGGCCGGGGCCACGGCACGCGGTCGAACACGATCAGCCGAAGCGCCGCGCCGGGCACGTCGACCCCATCGCGCATGGCATCGGTGCCGAGCACCGAGGCGTGGCGCTCGTGCCGGAAGATATCGACGAGCGTGCCGACATCCAGCGGATCCACATGCTGGGCGTAGAGCGGCAGGCCGGCCGCATCGAGATCGCCGGCGATGGCGGCGTAAACCGCCTTGAGCCGGGCGATGGCGGTAAAAAGCCCAAGCGCGCCGCCGCCCGCCGCCTTGATCAGCGCCTCATAGGCCAGGGCGACCTGCGCCGGATCGTTCTTGGGCACGTCCCGCACCACCAGGACCCGGGTCCGGCCCGCATAGTCGAAGGGCGAGGGGATGCGGAGCCGCTTCGGCGGCGTCGCCAGATAATGGCTGCCGCAGCGCACGTCGGCGCTGCGCCAATCGTCTTCGCCGGGCTCTGTAGGGGCCTGGCCGGCAGCATCGCGCAAGGTCGCCGAGGTGATCAGCACGCCATCCGCCTCTTCTAGGACCACCGCGGCGAAGGGCTCGGTGGGGTCGATCCAATGGCGGTGCATGCCGAGATCGGTCTCGCGGCTCTCGCGCTTATCGACGGCGAACCAGTCGACCAGCTCCTCGGGCGCCGACGCGCCGACGGTCTCGAGCATGCCGCGCCAGCCGGCGATCAGCTCGGCCCTGAGGCCCAGTCCACGGATAGCGCTTTCCAGGCGGCCGCGAATGCCGACCTCGAGCTCATCTTCATCCTTGAGGATCTTTTCCAATGCGGCGCCGAGCGCCTGCATGGGCCGATGCAGTTTGTCGAGCGCGGCGGAAAGGCCATCCGCGGCGTCAACCAGCTCGACCGACGGATCGGCCACACTGACCTCGATGCCGTGGACCGAGCGCGCTTCGCCCGCATGGGCGTAGACCTGAGCGCGCAGCGCCATCAGGAAGCGCTCCATGGCGCCCTGCGGATTGGCCAGACCGACGCGCTTGAGCCAGCCCGGGCCGGCCAATTGTGCCGCCGCATCGACGGTCTGGGCGAGATGGCCGACCGCCGCCTCGTCGTCCTGGACGAGATCGCCGACGCGCGATTTGAGGCCGCGACCGCGACCTCGCCCGCGGGTCTCCCGACCCCTGAGCCAACGCCTGAGCTCGGCGCCCTCGGCGCCGGTCAGATGCAGGGAAAATGCCGAGTCGGCGGCATCGAACAGGTGATGGCCCTCGTCGAAGACGATGCGCCGGGCGGCCATATCGTCGGGCCGGCCGCGTGCCGCATGGGCCATGACCAGCGCATGATTGGCGATCACCAGATGCGCGGAGCGCGCCTGCCGCGCCGCCTTCTCGACGAAGCATTTGCGATAATGCGCACAGGCCGAATAGAGGCATTCGCCGCGCCGGTCGGTGAGCTCGGCGATGCGCCAGGCGCCGAAGCGCGCCGCCAGCCAGGCGGGCAGGTCGCCGCCCACCATGTCGCCGTCGCGGCTGGCGCCGATCCAGCGGCCGACGAGCCCCAGAAGGATCCGGCCCTGTGCCTGGGCGGCGCTGCGCCGGCCAGCTGCGGAAGCGCCGAGCACCTCCTCGTAATTCAACAGGCAGAGATAATTCTCCCGGCCCTTGCGCACCACGGCGCGGCGCTTCTTGGCGGCCGGGTCGGGATAGAGCCGGTCGAGCTCCTGATCCAGCTGGCGCTGCAGATTCTTGGTGAAGGTGGCGAGCCAGACCGCGCCGCCGTTGTTCTCGGCCCACAAGCTGGCCGGCGCGATATAGCCCAAGGTCTTGCCGATGCCCGTGCCCGCCTCGGCCAGGCAGAGCGCCGGGCCCGAGTCGTTTGCCGCACGGAAGACCGAATCGGCCACGTTGCGCGCGTAGTCGACCTGGCCGGGCCGGCTCTCGGCGTTTTGGCCGAGCAGGGCCGAGAGTCGTTCCTCCGCCCGCTCCGGCGGCACCGGGTCTTTGCCGGGGGTAACGGCGCCGGGCGCCGTATCGCGCCATTCGCCCAATCGCCGCCAGGCGTCGAGCGCCGGCGCGCCCGGCTCTTCTTCCGCCTGCGCCAGCGCACTTGTCACCAGCCTGCCCCAGGACCAGCCCGCCGTGGCCATGTCGCGCGCGATTGCCGGGGCGCCGGCGGCAAAGCCGTAGTCGGGCGCCTTGAGCTCAGCCAGCAGTTTCTCCGCCGCACGCAGGGTGAGCCGCGCCTCGTCTTCCAGGGTCGGGCCCGCATCGGCGAGGCCCAGCGCCTCGGCCAGGCCCGATGCGGTGGGCACGGCGAAGCGCGCCGGGCGAACGAAGGCGAAGAGCTCCAGCAGATCGCGCGCCGGCAGGTCGGCGAGGCCGAGCCGCCGCGCCACCAGCGGCGCGTTGATCACCGTGTGGGTTTCCAGGGTCAGCCGCAAGGCCGCGTCCTCCAGCCCGACCGCCTCGATGGCGCCGTCGGCGGTCAGGATCACCGCCCCGCGCCACGAAAGCGCGGCCACGGGCGCGGCGGAAAGCGCACTCAAATCGAAGCCTGCGATGTCGTTGGCCATGGCCGCAATCTAGAGCAGCACGGCCGGCGATGGAAACATTTGACCGCCACTATCGACGGCCCTAGGTTGCGCCGGCCATTGCAAAGGACGGATACCCCGTGACACCCGACGCCGAAGCCGCGCTGGCCAGCAAGGCCTGGCCGTTTCAGGAGGCCGAGAAGCTGGTGAAGCGCTTCGAGACGGCGCCGCCCGAGAAGGGCTACGCGCTGTTCGAGACCGGCTACGGCCCCTCGGGCCTGCCGCATCTCGGCACCTTCGGCGAGGTCGTGCGCACGACCATGGTGCGCCACGCCTTTTCCGTGCTGTCGGACATCCCCACAAAGCTGATCTGCTTTTCCGACGACATGGACGGGCTTCGGAAAGTGCCGGACAACGTGCCCAACAAGGAGTTGCTGACCGACGCGCTCGGCAAGCCCCTGACCCAAGTGCCCGACCCCTTCGGCACGCATGGCTCCTTCGGCGAACACAACAATGCCCGGCTCAAGGCCTTCCTCGACCAGTTCGGCTTCGACTACGACTTCTATTCGGCGACCGAATGTTACGCCTCGGGCCGCTTCGATGCCACCCTGCTCAAAATCCTCGGCTGTTACGACAAGGTGATCAACGTCATCCTGCCGACCCTAGGCGAGGAGCGGCGCCAGACCTATGCGCCCTTCCTGCCCGTCAGCCCCCAGACCGGGCGGGTGCTGCAGGTGCCCCTGATCGCCCATGACGCGGAGGCCGGCACCATCTCCTTCGCCGACGAAGACGGCACCGAGACCACGTTGCCGGTGACCGGTGGGCAGGTGAAATGCCAGTGGAAGGTGGACTGGGCCATGCGCTGGGACGCGCTGGACGTGGACTACGAGATGGCCGGCAAGGATCTGATCGAATCGATCAAGCTGTCGTCGATCATCCGCCGGATTCTCGGTGGCCAGCCGCCGGAAGGCTTCGCCTATGAGCTGTTCCTGGACGAAAAGGGCGAGAAGATCTCCAAATCCAAGGGCAACGGGCTCACCATCGAGGAGTGGCTCGCCTATGCCAGCCCGGAGAGCCTGTCGCTCTACAACTACCAGGCGCCCCGCAAAGCCAAGCGGCTCTATTTCGACGTCATCCCCAAGGCGGTGGACGAGTATTACCAGTTCGCCGCGGCCTATGACGGCCAGGAGCCCGAGAAGCGCTTCACCAACCCGGCTTACCACATCCATTCCGGACCGCCGCCGGCCCATGACCTGCCGGTGAGCTTCAGTCTTCTGCTCAATCTGGTCGGCGCGGCGCATACGGATGACAAGGCCGTGCTCTGGGGCTTCGTCTCGGGCTATGTGGCCGAAGCGGGGCCGGACACGCATCCCGAGCTCGACCGGCTGATGGGCTATGCGCTGAAATATTACGAGGATTTCGTCGCGCCCAACAAGCGCTACCGCGCAGCGGATGCGCGCGAACGCGCGGCGATGGCCGATCTTGTTGCACGACTCAAGGCGTTGCCGGCGAATGCGGAGCCCGAGGCCATCCAGTACGAGGTCTACGAGGCCGGCAAAGGCCAGGAATTCGAGAGCTTGCGCGACTGGTTCAAGGCGCTCTATGAATGCCTGTTCGGCCAGCCGCAAGGCCCGCGCATGGGCAGCTTCATCGCGCTTTACGGCATCGACGCGACCATCCGGCTGCTCGAAAAGGCCGCCGCCGGTGAGGTTCTGAGTTAACGCACGGCCCACGCAATTGTGAACGACCTCCGATAGTTCCGGCAGCCCCGCGGGCGCTATGTTCAACGGACGTTCAGAAACCAGTCCTAAAGTCGTTCCCGGTCCGGTAGCATTGCGATGAACCTGCGCCTGCTCTTATTGATTCTGCTCATCCCGCTTGCCGCGCGGGCAGAGAGCTACGAGACCGCCGTGGCCGCCTATGAAGAGGGCGCCTATATGGAGGCGGTGGAAGCCGGCAAGCGCCTGGCGACCGCCGACGGGCTGGCGCTCGCCGCCCGGTCGCTCCTGGCCTATGGCGGCTATCACCGGGACGCGGACCATCGGCGGCAGGTGCTGAACGACGCCATCGCGGCGGCGGAAGCGGCGCTCAAGCTGGCGCCCGATCACGTGGAGGCCAATCTGCAATGGGCCATCGCGCTCGGCTACCGGGCGCGGCTCGACGTCTCGATGGGCGATGCCCGCCGCGCCCGGCAGCGTATCGAAAAGGCGCTCGCGCACGACCCGGAAAATCCCTGGGCCAACGCCGCTTTGGCCGGCTGGCATGGCGAGGTGCGCGACACTCTGGGCGGGTTCATTGCCGGCGCGGTGATGGGCGCCTCGAAAAAGAAGTGCTTCCGCGCCTTCGACCGGGCGGTTGCGCTGGACCCGGAAAACCCGGCAATTCACTTCTGGTATGCCCATATCCTCTTGCGCTTCGACCGCAGGGACCGGACCGGCCGCGCACAGGAGTTGCTCCAGGCCGGCATTGCGCTTGCCCCGCGCACCACCTTCGAGGCCTCGCTTCAGGAGCTTTCCGCGCATGTCTTGGCGGCGCTCCAAACCAAAGACAAAAAGACCCTCAAACAGGCATTGGCCGACACCATGCCGTTCTCCACCTGAGAGCTTGCCACGCATAGCTTTTGACTTGGCTTTTGACTTGCGCGCAAAAGCGATTCATTGTCGGCGCAACGCCCTAACCGAACGCAAGCGACGCACGACCCGTTCCGTGAAAACCGCCGTCAAGCTCGTTATCCTCAGCCTTCTGGTCGGCATGCTGCTCGCCGCGCTCGGCGTTACGCTGGGCAACTTCTGGCCCTCGGTGCTCACGCTCTTCGGCAATATCGTCAACGCCGTCGTGCGCTTCTTCGACTGGGGCGGCGAGTTCATCATCCTGGGCGCGCTGGTTGTGCTGCCGGTCTATATCTATCGCGAGGTCGCCAGGCGCCGGCGGCGGCGCAGCGAGTAACGGGCATGGTCGACGAGGCAGGAGCCTACACCGACGGCCGCCAGGTGGCGCCCGCGGCGGCGCGCAACCGCCAACCGATCCTCGACGTCCTGAAGCGCGTTCTGCCGCCTACCGGCACGGTCCTGGAGCTCGCCAGCGGCACCGGCGAACACGCGGTCTTTCTGGGTCCGAAACTGGCGCCGCGGATGTGGCAACCCACGGATATCGCGCCCGATGCGCTGGTCTCCATCAACGCCTGGCTGGCCAAGACCGGAAGCGCCAATGTGCGCCCGCCTTTTCTCCTGGATGCGGCGGCAACCGCCTGGCCCATGGAGAAGCTGCTGCCGACCCCGCCGATCACCGCGGTCGTCGCCATCAACATGATCCACATCGCGCCCTGGCAGGCCTGCCTCGGCCTGATCGCCGGCGCCCGGCGCGTGCTGAAGCCGGGCGGCGTGCTCTATCTCTACGGGCCCTACAGCGTCGGCGGCGCCCACACCGCGCCCTCGAACGCTACTTTCGACGAGGTCCTGAAATCGCAGGACCCGGACTGGGGCGTGCGCGACGTGGACGATGTCGAGGCGGCCGCCAGCCAGCAGGGCTTCCGGCTGAACGAGACCGTCGCGATGCCGGCCAACAACCTGTCACTGGTGTTTGTCAGGGGATAGCCCTCCATCGCGCAGAAAATTCGCCTAAGCGCTGGAAAAGCATACCGGGCCTCTGTTATGGAGGAAGGAAACCGCTGATAGGGGAGATCGAAGGTGCGCGCATCAGGTTGGGCTATCATCATCGCCGGTTTGGTTCTGTTGGCCGTGGCGCTGTTGGGCGGCGACGCCATTCTGGGCGGCAATCAGATCGCCTTCTTCGTCGTGCTGGCCGCCGGTGTCGTGTGTTTGGGCTATGGCGCCATGCGGCAGTTCGGCGGCGAAGACGCGGAGACCGCCGAGGGCCGGTCGCTGGCCGACGAGGTGCTGTTCCGGACCCTGTCGCGCATGGCCTCCGCCGATACCAATATCGGCAAGGCCGAGGTGGAGACCGTGCAGCGCATCTATCAGGCGGCGAGCGGCGAGGCGGTGACCGCCGGCGACGTGCGCACCGCTGCCAGGGGCGATCTCTATGAAGACCGGCCGTTCGACAAGTATCTCTCCGGCGTCGAGAGCCGACTGAGCAATGACGAGAAGATGCGCGTCGTCAAGGCGATGTGCGAGGTGATCGGCGCCGACGAACGCACGAGCCCGTTCGAGACCGAATTCTTCAACATGGTGACGGAAAACCTGAAACTTACCCCTGCGGATCTCGCCGATCTCAGGGCGGCTTCCGTGCCTTCCGAGCCCGCCCCGGCCGCAGCGGCGCCGAGCGAGCCTGCCACGCCCGCCGAACCTGCCGGCGAGACGGCCGACGACGGCGAGGAGGAGACACCCCCGGGCGGCCCCGGCCCGACCGTGACGTAACCCGCGCTATTTGAAATAAGCCCAAAAAAATGCGGGCTAGGCGGCTGCCTGGCCGAACCAGAGCTTGATCTGGCGCTTATCTTTGTCGCGGAACCAGCCGAACAGGATGCGGATGAGATCGATCAGCATCCAGATGAAGAAGCCGCCGGCGGTGAGAAACTGCAGGATGCCGGTCAAGGGCCGCCCCGCATAGAAGCGGTGGATGCCGAAGACGCCGAGGGCGGCGCAGAGCACCAGCGCCGCGCCGCGGCTGCGGTCTGACAGATAGCCGTAATGGGGCGCCTCGTCGGCGGCCTCTTCGGGCTCGGCGGCCGTGCTTTCCAGCTCCTCCGGCTCCGGTGCGGGCTCCGCCTCGACGGCGGGCCCCGATTCGCGCTCGTCGACGGCCGCGGTGACGCTGGCGGCGATACGATCGGCGAGATCGTCCTGCACGGCGAAGATATCGTCGAGCTCCCGGTCGTAACGCTCGGCCCAGACATGGGCGCCGTGCTTGTCGATCAGCTGCGCGGTCACGCGCACCCGGTTCTCCGCCTTGCGCACGCTGCCTTCGAGCACGTAGTCGGCGCCCAATTCCTCGACCACCTGCCGAATGTCCACCGCCTGGCCCTTGTAGAGGAAGCTGGAATTGCGCGCGATGACCGGGATGTGGCGGGCGGTTTGCAGATTGGTCAGGAGGTCGTCGGAGAGTCCGTCGGCGAAATGCTCCTGGTCTGCCTCGGAGGACATATTGGCAAAGGGCAGCACGGCGAGCGCGGACCGGCCGCCGAAATCGGGCTTGGGAAAGGCACGGCGCGCTTCCTCCCCGGGCGTGATCCCGGCGCCGGCCGCGGCCATCTCGACGCCGAACCAGCGCTGCACCATGACCCGGCCGTTGGAGAAGAAGAGCGCCAGGATGGCGACCACTGAGAGGAGGCCGCTCAGCCATTCCGCATTGTTTTCGAAAAACCCGATCGCCGCTTCCATGATGCCGTCCCTCAAACCGACGGCGCCATTATAGCAATTTCTCCGCCGTCTCGGCGCGCTTTCGTTTCAGGATGGACTCGGAAGGCGAGGCAAAAAATAGGAACAAAACATAAACATCGGTATTATGATGGGGCTCCGAATCGACAGCTAAGAGTCGATGGAGCCATGGGTCGCGCCCATCGGCATAGCAGGATGATATGCGTGACGTTGGGCATAATCCACGTGACAATCGTACGGCAGTACCGTACATTCCGTCATGAGGATTCGGTCGATCTGGCATCGCGGGCTGCGGCGCTTCGTAGAGGAAGATGACGCGCGTGGATTGTCCCGTGAGCTGGCCGGCCGCATTCGGCGGGTGGTCACCGCGCTGGTTCTGGCACCGAACGCGGGCCGCATTCTCGGGCCGCCGGGCTGGCGCATTCACCGGCTGACGGGCGACCGCGCCGGCACCTGGAGCATCAGCGTGTCCGGCAATTGGCGGATCACCTTCAAAGTGGATGAGGCCGAGATCGTCGATTTGGATCTGGAGGACTATCACTGATGGCGGAAGGCGAGATCACAATCGGCATGCGGCCCGCCCATCCGGGCGAATTCCTTCGCGAGGAGGTGCTTGAGCCGCTGGGCCTGAGCATCAGCAAGGCAGCCGAGGCGCTCGGCGTGCGCCGGGCGACGCTCTCTGACCTGGTGAACGAGAAGGCGGCACTGTCGCCGGAAATGGCGCTGAGGATCGAGAAGGCCTTCGGCCTCGAGATGGAAACCATGCTGCGCATGCAGGCCTGGCACGACGCCTGGACGATGCGCACCCGTGAAGACGACTTCCCCATAGAGCGCTACGAGCCGGCCTAGACGTCGGCCTTTCGGATACGGAAAAGAAAATAGGAACAAAATAAGAACATTTGTGTTATAATGGAGGTTCCGAATCGGCAGTGAGGGTCCGGAAGAGCCATGAGTCGCGGACAGCAGGAACGAAGAAAGCGGGCGGATCTGGCCCGGCTGAAGGGTGCCATTGCCCGGCTCGAGCGGGTACCTGCGCGCCTGGAAGGCCGGGCCGGCGCGGAGACCGCGCCCTTTTCCGTCGGGCTCGATGCCATCGACGAACGGATCGCGGGCACCGACTTTCGCCACCAAGTGCATGAGGTCTGCCCCACCGGTTTCAGCGACGGCGCGGCGGCGCGCGGTTTCTGTCTCGGGCTTGTGGCCCGGCTTTATGATGCCACGCCCGCGCCCGGCCCCGTGCTCTGGTGCCAGAGCGCGCTCACCGTGCTCGACTATGGCCGGCCCTACGGCCAGGGCCTCGGCGATCTCGGCCTCGGGCCCAGGCACTTCCTGTTCGCCGCGCTCGCCCGCGAGGACGATGTGCTGTGGGCCCTGGAAGAGGGGCTGAAGGCGCGCGCGCTGGCCGCCGTCATCGGCGATGTCAGCCGCGCCGGGCTCACCGAGAGCCGCCGGCTGGCGCTCGCCGCGGCGGCCAGCGGCATCCCCTGCTTTCTGATCCGCCCGTTTTGTGAGCGCATGGCGAGCGCGGCGGCCACGCGCTGGCGTGTGACCGCGCGGCCGAGCGCGGCACCCGCGCGCGACGCCAGGGCGCCCGGCCGCGCCCGCTGGCAGGTCGACCTCACCCGCAACCGGGGCGGACGCCTCGGCAGTTTTGACATCGAGTGGAACCATGAGACGCGTCGTTTCCATCTGGCTGAAACGCTGGCCGATCGAGCGGCTGATGCGCGCCGAAACCCAGGCGACTGGGAGCAGGCAGACCAGCTCCGCCTCTCGGCCTGAGGCCTTTATCGGCTCGGCACCGGCCCGCACCCCCACCCGACCACCCAATGATACTCCCGTGCGGTGGTCGGGTGGGGGTGCGGGCCGGCGATGCTCGCAAAAAGAAACAGCCCCGTTCGCGCTGGTCGAGAAGGCCGACAATGCGCTGAGGCTCGTCGCCCTCAACGGGCCGGCGGAATATCGCGGCCTCGTGCCCGGCATGGCGCTCGCGGATGCCAAGGCCATGGTGCCGGGGCTTGTGACCGACACCGCCGCGCCCGCGGCCGATGCCAAGGCGCTCTTGGGCCTGGCGCACTGGGCCAGCCGCTACACACCCTGGGTCACTGTAGCGGAACCGGACGGGCTCTTCCTCGACATCACCGGCGCTGCGCACCTCTTCGCCACCCGGGATATGGGGGGCGAGGAAGGCCTGCTCCGGGATCTGGCTGCACGCCTCAAGGCGGCGGGGCTGACCGCGCGGCTCGGCCTTGCCGATACGCCCGGCGCCGCGCACGCCATCGCCGTCGCGCACACCCGGCGCACGGTGGATGCGGTGATCGTGCCGCCCGGGACCGGGGCCGACGCGCTCCGGGCGCTGCCCGTGGCCGCGCTGCGCCTGGCGCCCGAGACCGTGCTCACCCTGAACCGCTTCGGCCTCAAGGCCATCGGCCAGCTTTACGGTATCCCCCGCGCCGCGCTCGCCCGGCGTTTCGATTCGGACGCGGCGGCCGATGCCGTACTGCTCAGGCTCGATCAGGCGCTGGGCCACGCCGGCGAGCCCATCGATCCCCTCGCCCAGGCGCCCGCCTACCGGGCGCGCCTGGCCTTTGCCGAGCCGATCGCCGAATTGGATGCGATCGAAGCGACACTGGCCGCGCTCACCCGCGACCTGATGCCCGCGCTCGCCGAGGCCGAAGAAGGCGCCCGGCGCTTGTCTTTGCACGCCTACCGGGTCGACGGCACGGTCAGGACCGCAACCGTCGCGCTCGCGGAACCCGGCCGGGCGGTCGGCCATATCCTGCGCCTCTTCGCCGACAAGCTGCCGGCCATCGATCCGGGATTCGGCATCGATCTCCTCCTGCTCGCCGCCGATCACGTGGAGCGGCTGCCGCCGGACCAGACCAGCCTGACGGCCAGGCTCGACGGTGCGGGCACCGACCCGGTCCGGCTGGGCCAGCTTGTCGACCGACTCGCCAACCGCTTCGGTCCGGCGCGCATCACCGAACTGGAGGAACGCGCGAGCCACATCCCCGAACGCGCGCAATGCGCGGTACCGGCGGGGCGCGGTCGCGTAAACGGCCATAAGCGGGCCCGCGCCGAACCCGTGAACGGACATACACCCCGCAAGCCGCCGCGCCCGCCGCAGCTCTTCGAACGGCCCGAACCGATCACCGTCCTGGCGGAGATCCCCGAGGGCCCGCCGGCCAGCTTCACCTGGCGGCGCGTCAGGCGGCAGGTCATCAAAGCGGAAGGGCCCGAGCGCATCGCGCCGGAATGGTGGACGGGTGACGGGGCGCTTGGGGCCTGCGACGGCTGCGACGGCGCCAGCGGCCTGCGCGATTACTACCGCCTCGAGGATGCGGGCGGCCGCCGCTACTGGGTCTACCGTGACGGCCTGTTCGGCGAGCCACAGGCGCCGCGCTGGTATGTGCACGGCTTGTTCCCGTGAGGTAACTGTATGGAACCGGCCCTTGCTGTCATCGCGAGGCCCAGAGGGCCGTGGCGATCTCGTGGCCGACATGCGTCATTCCCGCAAAAGCGGGAATCCATGATCAGGCGGAACTGGATGCCCGTTTTCGCGGGCATGACAGGCAAGCGGAGCCCTGCAGCCCCTGGATTGCTTCGCTGCGCTCGCAATGACAAAACTGTCCTTCGGACATTTTCCCCATGACCGCCTATGCCGAGCTTCAGGCCGCCAGCAATTTCAGTTTTCTGCGCGGCGCCGCCCATCCGGACGAGCTGGTGGCGCGCGCCAAGGAATTGGGGCTCACGGCGCTGGCGCTGACCGACCATAACAGCCTGGCCGGCGTGGTCCGCGCCCATAGCGCCGCCAAAGAAGCCGGCCTCAAGTTCATCACCGGCGCCCGCCTGACCCCGGAAGACGGGCCCGAGCTCCTCGCCTACCCCACCGACCGCGCCGCCTATGGTCGTCTCGCGCGACTTTTGACCACGGGCCAGCTCCGCGCCGAAAAGGGCGACTGCCGGCTCTTCCTCGACGACATCGCCGTTGCCTCAGAGGGACTGATCCTCATCGCCCTGCCACCAGACGACTTCGAAGACGACTCTTTTGTGGGCGTCCTAAGCCGGCTTAAAGCCCAACTGTTAGAGCCGTCCCAGCCTCGTTCCGCGCGGCACCGGCCCGCTCCCCCACCCGACCACCGCATGGGAGTATCATTGGGTGGTCGGGTGGGGGAGCGGGCCGGCGATGCCGGGGAGAAAACAGCCCCCCTCTATCTCGCCGCCTGCGCGCTCTACCGGGGCGACGACCGGCGGCGCATCGCCCGGCTCGATGCCGTGGCGATGCAGGCGGGAACGCCCTTGGTCGCCACCAACGACGTGCTCTATCACGACCCCGCACGCCGGTCCCTGCAGGACGTCGTGACCTGTATCCGCGAGGGCTGCCGGCTCACCGAGGCCGGCTTCCGCCTCGAGGCCAATGCGGAGCGGCACCTGAAAAGCGGGCCGGAGATGGCGCGGCTGTTCGCGGGCTTCGAGCACGCGCTCGCGCGCACCGTCGAGATCGCCGCCGCCTGCCGGTTCTCGCTGGACGAACTCCGCTACAACTATCCGGACGAGCCCGTGCCCCCGGGCAAGACCCCGCAGACGCATCTGGAGAGCCTGACTTGGACCGGTGCCCGGGCCCGCTACCCGGACGGCGTGCCCGACAAGGTCGCCGACGCGCTCAGAAAGGAGCTTGCGCTCATCGCCGAGCTCGACTACGCGCCTTACTTCCTGACCGTACACGACATCGTCCACTGGGCCCGCGCGCAAGGCATCCTCTGCCAGGGCCGGGGCTCGGCCGCCAATTCCGCGGTCTGCTACTGCCTCTTCATCACCTCCGTCGACCCGACCGAGATCGACCTTCTGTTCGAGCGCTTCCTCTCCGCCGAGCGCGGCGAGCCGCCGGATATCGACGTCGATTTCGAGCATGCGCGCCGCGAGGAGGTGATGCAGTATATCTATGCCCGCTACGGCCGCGACCGCGCCGGCATCGCCGCCACGGTGATCACATACCGATCAAGAAGCGCGATCCGCGAGGTCGGCAAGGTACTGGGCCTCACCGAAGACGTGCAGGCCGCGCTTGCCGGCACGGTCTGGGGCTGGTCCGACGGCACCATCCCCGACAAGCACATCCGCGAGGCCGGCCTCGACCCGGCCGATCCGACCTTGTCGCTGGCCGCCCGCCTGGCCTCGGAGCTGATCGGCTTTCCGCGCCATCTCTCCCAGCATGTCGGCGGCTTCGTGCTGACCCAAGACCCGCTTTGCGAGGTCGTGCCCATCGGCAACGCGGCCATGGACGAGCGTACCTTCGTGGAGTGGGACAAGGACGATCTCGATGCACTGGGGATCCTGAAAATCGACGTCCTCGCGCTCGGCATGCTCACCTGCATCGCCAAATGCTTCGCGCTGCTCAAAGATCATTGGGGCGAAGAGCGCGATCTTGCCAGCTTCTTCCCGGCCAACGACGACGCCACCTACGACATGCTGTGCCGCGCCGATTCCTTAGGCGTATTCCAGGTCGAGAGCCGCGCCCAGATGAACATGCTGCCGCGCCTCAAGCCGCGCAATTTCTACGACATCGTCATCGAGGTCGCCATCGTCCGGCCCGGCCCGATCCAGGGCGACATGGTGCACCCCTATCTGCGCCGCCGCGATGGGCTGGAAAAGGAAGAGTATCCCGCCCCCGACCCGGCACATGGGCCGCCCGACGAGCTTGCGCGCATCCTGGCCAAGACCAAGGGCGTGCCGATCTTCCAGGAGCAGGCCATGAAGATCGCCATCGAGGCGGCCAAGTTCACCCCGGACGAGGCCAACGAGCTCAGGCACGCCATGGCCACCTTCCGCCGCCGCGGCACCATCGAGCGGCTCGAGGAGAAGATGGTCGGGCGCATGATCGCCCGCGGCTACGATGCCGAGTTCGCCCGGCGCTGCTTCAACCAGATCAAAGGCTTCGGCGAATACGGCTTTCCGGAAAGCCATTCGGCGAGCTTCTCGCTTCTCGTCTACGTCTCCGCCTGGCTCAAATGCCACCGCCCCGCCGTCTTCGCCTGCGCGCTCCTGAACGCCCAGCCCATGGGCTTCTACGCGCCGGCGCAGATCGTCCGCGACGGGCGCGAGCACGGCGTCCAATTCCGTCCGGTGGATGTGAATTTCAGCGCCCGCGACAACATCCTGGAGCCGTGTGCAGCCTCGACCGGCGGCTTTGCGGTCCGCCTCGGCTTCCGCCAGGTCAAAGGCTTGTCGAAAGAAGCGGCGGATGCGATCGTCGCCGCACGGAGCAAGACGCCCTTCACCCCTTCCTCCCATTGTCATCCCGGGCAAGCCGCCGCGCGGCGGGACCCGGGATCCATGCCGGCGCCGGACGCGGGTTTCGACATGGATCCCGGATCTCCGCTTCGCTCCGTCCGGGATGACGAGAGAGAGGAACCGGTCCGGGATGACAGGGGAGAGGAACAGGTCAGGGATGAAAGGAGCGGGTGGGGGAAGGAACATCCCTTTACCTCCATCGAAGAGGTGCAGGCGCAAAGCGAGGTTCCGGTGCGGGCCCTGGAAAAGCTCGCCGCCGCCGACGGCTTCCGCTCATTGGGCCTCGACCGGCGCCAAGCGCTGTGGCAGGTGAAGGCCCTGCCCAAGGCGGCGGCTTTGCCGCTGTTTGCCGCCGCCGAGACGCGCGAGACCGGCGCCGAAGCGCCCTTGGCGCTGCCCACCATGCCGCTCTCCGAGCATGTGGTGGACGATTACCGCACCCTGCGGCTCTCCCTGAAGGCGCATCCGGTGAGCTTCCTCAGGCCCGATCTCGACCGGCAGGGCATCCTGCCGGCGGCCGGGCTCGCCG
>JAKSBY010000329.1 GCA_022360855.1 Sphingomonadales bacterium
CTCGGCGATGACGCCGAGGCCGACGCCGGATTCCACCTGCAGGGTGCCGCCGTCGGTCATGCGCTCCCCGACCACGAAGGGCTCGGTGGAGCCGGTGTGGTGGTAGCGCGCCACGTCGCCCGCTTCCTGCACATTCATGCCGAAATCGACGATGGAGGTGACGATCTGGGCATGCCCCTGGGGCTGCATGGCGCCGCCCATCAGGCCGAAGCTCATCAGCGGCACGCCGTCTTTCATCAAAAAGGCCGGGATAATGGTGTGGAACGGCCGCTTGCCGGGCGCGTAGACGTTGGGGTGGTCCTCGTCCAGCGAGAACAGCGCGCCGCGGTCCTGCAGCATGAAGCCGAGCCCGTCGGGCACCAGACCCGAGCCCATGCCGCGATAGTTGGACTGGATGAGCGAGACCATCATGCCGTCGGTGTCGGCCACGGTCATGTAGATGGTGTCGCCCATGGCGAGCTTGATGTCGCCGTGGTCGATCGCCTCCAGCGCCCGGTCCATGCGGATCAGCCCGCGCCGCTCGGCGGCGTAAGCCTTGGAGAGCAGGGTCTGAAGCGGCACGTCGAAGAAGTCCGGGTCCGCATAGAAGCGGGCGCGGTCCTCGAAGGCGAGCTTCTTGGCCTCCGCATGCACATGCAGATAGTCGGCCGTGTTGTGCCCCATGGCCGCAAGGTCGAAGCCTTCCAGGATATTAAGCTGCTGCAGGGCGGCGATGCCCTGGCCCGGCGGCGGCAGCTCGTAAACGTCGTAGCCGCGATAGCTGACCGAGGCGGGCACCACCCAGTCGCTCCGGTGCGCCTCGAAATCTGCCTTCCTTAAGGGCCCACCGATGCGCTTCATATAGGCGTCGATCGCTTCCGCGATCTCGCCCGTGTAGAAGGCGTCGCGACCGCCGGCGGCGATCTTCTCCAGCGTATCCGCCAGATCGGGGTTCCTGAATACCTCGCCCTCTTCGGGGGCTTCTCCGTCGATCAGATAGGTGGCGCGGTAATTGTCGATTTCCTCGATCTCGCCGTCGGCGAAGCGCTTTTCGAAATTCTCCTGGGCGCGGCCGAGATAGTAGCCGATGAGCTGGGTCACCGGGAAACCCTCGCGCGCGTAAGCAATCGTCGGCGCCAGGACTTGCTCCATATCGAGCCTGCCGAAGCGGCCGTGCAGCGCGAACCAGCCGTCCACCGCGCCCGGCACCGAGACCGACAGCGCGCCCCAATTGGGGACCTCGGTGGCGTCCTTGCCGATCTTCTTCCTGAGCGCCTTCAGGCTTTGGCCCAAAGGCGCCCGTCCGGCGGCGTTCAGCCCATGGAGCTGTCCGGATTCGGGGTCCCAGACGATGGCGAAGAGATCACCGCCGATGCCGTTGCCGGTCGGCTCCATGAGCCCGAGGGCGGCGTTGGCCGCGATGGCGGCGTCCACCGCATTGCCGCCGGCCTTGAGGATGTCGATGGCAATCTGGCTCGCCAGGGGATGGCTCGTCGCCGCCATGCCGTTTGTGCCCAGAACCGGGCTTCGCGTCGCCCAGGGCTGGCCGGAAACGCGGTCGCCGACCGCCGATTGCCGAAAGGCGTGATCGTCCGCCTGCGCCGCCGGCACACCGGCGAAACCCAAAAACAGAATCGCGATTGCGCGCAAGAACATCCTCGGCCTCCATGATTTCTTGTTTGTTTGCCTCAGTGATAGCCGGAATCGCGGGCGCTGCCTACCGCCCATGGACAGGGCTCAAGAAGGAGTGATACGAGAGCGCCCCATGCGCATCGTTCACATCGTCCACAAAGCCCTGCCCGACGCGCATGCGGATTCCGAGCAGCTGGTCAACACCATGGCCGCGCTGGGCGCAGCGGGAGCGGAAGCGGTGCTGGCGATTCCCGCCGATGGCGGTACCGAGACACCGGCGCTGGCTACCTCTTATCAGGTGCCGGACACATTCGAGACCGTGTATTGCGGCCAACCGAAGGCCCGGCATCCCTTTCTCGCTTCCTATGCCCACGCGCGCACCGTACTGACCGCAACGGAGTTCTCAGGGACCGACGCCTTCGTCACCCGCCGTCCCGAGGTCGCCCGGCTCGCGGCCAGGCTGGGCCGGCCGGTCTTGCTGGACAGCTACAAGCCCTGGCCGGATATGGTGCCTTTCGGGCGCGGCTGGTTTCGCCGCCTCGCTTCCCGGCCGAGCTTCCTCGGCGCCCTGCCGCACTCGAATTTCGCCGCCGAGAGCTTCCGCCGCGCCCGTGTCGCCGAGAATCGCCTTCTCGTCGCCCATAACGGCTTTGCTCCGGCGCGGCTCGAACCGCGCCTTGCCAGGGGCGAAGCGCGGCAGAAGCTCGGCCTGTCCGGGTCCCGGCCTATCGCGCTCTATGCCGGCCGCCTCGCCATGGATAAAGGCCTGGCCGCCATCCTGGAGATGGCCCGCGCCATGCCGGACGTGCTGTTCATCCTGCTGGGCTCGGCCGGCGACGGGCCGGTGGAGCAGGCATCCCAAGGCCGTGAGAATGTGCAAATCCGGCCGCGCACCGACTTTGCCGGCATCGCGCCGCATCTGTTTGCCGCGGACGTGCTCCTGATTCCGCCCACCGCCGCGCCCTTGCGCAAACGCCGCAACGTGGTCCTGCCCCTGAAGACGTATCTCTATCTCGGCTCCGGGCGGCCGACCCTGGCACCCGACCTGCCTGACACGGCGGAGCTCCTGAAGCACGACGATACCGCCTATCTGGTGCCGCCGGACGATATCAAGGCAGGCATCTGTGGCCTCCGGCACCTCTTGGACGACCGGCCGCTGGCCGACCGCCTGGCCCGGAATGCGCTGGCGCTCGCGACCCATTTCACCTGGCGCGCGCGGGCCGACAAGATCCTCGGCTTTCTCGCCGCGAAGAAGGCGGCCCGATGAGCCCCGGCGCGCTGCAGGATAGCTGGGACGTGCTAAAAGGCGGCGCGGCCAACCTGTTCGGCCTCGTCGCGCGCACCGGCGGCCGGCTGATCTTCGTGCTGATCGCCGGCAACCTCTACGGCGCCGCCGCCTTCGGCCGCTACTATTACCTGCTGGCGGTCATCGAGGTCCTGGCGGCCATCGCCGTATTCGGCATGAAGCGCGCGCTGTTCGCCTTCGGTGACGGGAAGGATGCGGATACCGGCGTCTTCGAGCGCGCGATCCTGCACGCGCTGGCCCTCTGCCTCGGTCTGGCGGCGGTCCTCGCCGGCATTCTCTACATAGTTTGGCCGCTGACCAATCTGCCGCAGGGCACGGTCTGGCTGCCGGCCATGGCCGCGCTCGTGCCGATGATCGCCTTGTCGGACGTGACCCTGGCCGCGACCCGCTACCGGCGGCAGATGCGCTATCAGGTGCTGGCGCGCTCGATCGCGGAGCCCTGGTCGCTGGCCGCGTTTGCCGCGCTCGCCTATTTCGGCGGGCTGGGCGCGGGCGGCCTGTTCCTGGCCTATGCCGGCTCGATCCTGGTCGCGGTCCTGTTCTCCCTCTGGGGTTTTTCGCGGTTGTTTTCCGCTGGACGCGTCCTCGGCGCCGGCTTCTCGGGCCGGTTTCTCAGGACCATGGTCGCCACCGCCGCGCCGACCATGGCCAACGAATTCCTGAACGGCTTTCTGCGCCGGCTCGACGTCATTATTCTGCGTCTTTTCGCCGCCGATGCTGTGCTCGGCGTCTACGGCATGGCCAAGGAACTGGCCACCAACACGCAGAAGACCCGAAGCATTTTCGCGCCCATCGTCGCACCGGTCTCGGCCCAATCCCTGGCTGCCGGGCGGGCCGATACGCTGGCCGATCTCTTGTCGCAGGTCTGCCGCTGGGTCTTTACCATCCAGCTCCTGCAGCTCGCGGCCTTCGCGCTCTTCGCCGCCGCGCTCCTGTCGCTGTTCGGTGACGGCATGACGGCAGGCGCCCTGGCCCTGACGATCCTGGTCGCCGCCGAGGTCATCGAAGGCAGCTTCTTCATGAGCGAATATTCCATCGTTTACGGCCGGCCCAATTGGACGCCCGTGATCACCGGGCTCGGCGCCGCTACGATCGCGGGCTTTGCGGCAGCGCTGGCGCCCGGGCTCGGCGCGGTCGGCGCTGCGCTGGCGGTGCTTTACGGCTTCACGGTGCTGAGCTTTTTCAGGCTGATGGCGAGCCGGCATATCACCGGCAAGCCGATCCTGCGCGCGCGCTTCCTCAAGCCGCTCGCCGCGGCGCTC
>JAKSBY010000563.1 GCA_022360855.1 Sphingomonadales bacterium
GACGAGATCGGCGAAATCGAAGCCTCGCTGGCCAAGCTGACCGCCGATGTGAGCGCGCTGATGGAATCGGTCAAGAGCGAGACCGAGGCGAGCGGCACCTCGCTCAGGGGCTATGTCGAGGAAGTCTCCAATACGGCCGACACGGCCTCCAGCCGGCTGACCGAGGTCGGCGAGACCGTCGCCCAGCACGTCGCCAATGTCGACGCCTCGTCACTGAAGGCGGAGGAGCGGCTCAAGCGCCTCTATGCGGCGATCGAGGGCCAGGCGGAGAAGCTGGCGGATCGCGTCTCCAAGCTGGACGACGTCGCGGCCGTTGTGGCCCAGAAGCTGACCACCCAGGCACGCACTCTGACCGAGCTTGCCTCGAGCGCCGAAGAGGCCTCGGCGACCAGCGAGCTCGTGGCCTACCGCGCCATCGAAAAGACCCGCGCCGCCGGCGAAAGCCTGAAATCCCAGGTCCTGGGCATCGAATCCGCGCTCGACAAGTCCCTGGCCTATGCGCGTCAGGCGCTCGACGAGACCGGCGAGCAGATCCTGTCCAACGTCACCAGCGCGCAGTCCACGGCGCAGAGTGCGATGGGCGAAGCCATCGACAAGCTGCAGGCCTCCAATGCCGCCCTCGACGAACATGTCAGTAAGCTCGATGGCCTGACCGACGGCGCCAGCGGCCGGCTCGATGCCCATGCCGAAGCGCTGCGCGGCTCGCTGGAGAGCAACGCAGCGGCGCTGGAATCGCTGGCCAGCGAGCGGGTCGAAGTGCTCGAGACCCTGGCCGCCAGCCTGACCGACCAGGCGGGCATGATCTCCCGTTCCGCTAAGGAAGCGGCCGAGAATATGCGCGCCGCCGGCTCGGTGATGGACGAACGCTCGGAGAATCTCGGCCAGTCGCTGGAAGACACCAAGCGCCGGCTCGAAGGCGTCGGCCACGATATGGAGGCCAAGGGCAAGGAGCTGATCGACGCGTCCGAACAGTCGATCACCAAACTCGCGGAGGCGGCGGATGCCTTCAAGTCGCAGTCGGCCAGTGTGGGTGAGGACGTCGGCATCGTTATCGGCAATCTGCAGACCGGCGCCGAAAAGCTGGAGGGCCAGACCCGCGATCTCAAGGCGACCTCGGCGGAAACCCGGGAGGCGTTGGGCGAGACCGGGCAGCGGCTTGACGATACCAACAAGACGCTTGCCGAGACGGCCGAGCGCGTCGGCCGCGAACAGGATCGCCTGGCCGGTCAGGTTGCCGCCCTTGACGAGGCCGGCAAGACCGTGGCCGAAGCGACCGATACCGCCCGCCGCGAGGTCGATTCCGTGGCCGGGGCGATAGAGCTGCGCATGACCGAGCTTCGGGACACCTCAAAGGCGATCGGCTCCGAGGCTACGAGCGTCGCCGGCGAGCTCGGCGACGAGATCAAACGGCAGGTCGGACAAGCCGGAGACATCGCCCGCGACAGCATGGCGGCCATCCGCTTCGAGCTCGATGCCTCGGCCAGCGCGCTGGAATCCAAGCTGAAATCGGATATGGAAGACGCCGTAAAGGCCTTCGAAGAGGTCTCCAAAAAGGCCAGCGCGGAAGCCGCGAATACCGGTCAGATGCTTTCGGACCAGGCCGACCGGCTGGTCGGCAAAGCCGACCTTTTTGCCGCCAAGACCGAGGAGGTCGAGCGCAAGCTCAAGGGCCGCTCGCAGGATGACTTCGTGCGCACCTCGTCGCTCCTGATCGACAGCCTGCATTCCACCGCCCTCGATCTTTCCAAGGTCTTCGAAACAGAGATTTCGGAAGCCGCGTGGCGCAAATATCTCGACGGCGAGAAGGGCATCTTCGCGCGTCGTGCGGTGCAGCTCGCCAACCGCTCGGAGCGCCAGGTGATCACCAGGAAGTTCGACGAGGACCGCGAGTTCCGCGAGCATGTCGCGAAGTTCACCAACGATTTCGAGCAGCTCATGGACCGCGCCATGGAAACCGACAACTCCAACACGCTCAGCATCGCCCTGATCTCGTCGGACATGGGCAAGCTCTACGTCCTCCTCAGCCAGGCCCTGAAGCGCCTTGCCTGACCTCGGGCGCGGGTTTTGGCTCGGAGCAGCCCTCGCGCTGGTCTTGACCGGCTGCGGGGCCAAACCCGAAGCCGAGGCGGAAGCACCTGCCGAGAACCCGCCGGTGCGCTGGAAAATGACCAGCACCTTCTCGTCGTCGCTGGTGCTTCTGGGCTCGGCGGGCAAGCGCATCGAGCAGCGCATCGCCGAGATATCCGGCGGCAATATCGAGATCAAATTCTACGAACCCGGCGCGCTGGCGCCGGCCCTTGAAGGCTTCGATGCGGTGGCCTATGGCGCCATCGAAGCCGGCTGGTCAACGCCCGGCTACTGGGCCGGCAAGGTCCCTGCCCTGCAGCTCTTCGGCGCCGTGCCCTTCGGCCCCGACGCGGCCGAATACCTCGCTTGGTTCGATCATGGCGGCGGCCGTGCGTTGTTCGAAGAGTTCTATCACAAGCAGGGCATCCAAAGCCTGGTCTGTGGCGTCATCCCGCCCGAGGCGTCGGGCTGGTTCAAAGAGGAAATCACGTCGTCGGAGCAGTTCCGCGGCCTCAAGATCCGCTTCTTCGGGCTCGGCGCCAAGGTCATCGAGAAACTCGGCGCGTCGACGCAGCTCCTGGCGGCGGGGGATATCTTCCCGGCGCTCGAGCTCGGCACCATCGACGCCACGGAATTCTCCATGCCGGCCATCGACCTGGCGCTCGGCTTCCATCAGGCGGCCAAGCACTACTACTTCCCCGGCTGGCACCAGCAGTCCACCTTCTTCGAGCTGATGGTCAATCTGGAGGCCTGGGAGGCGCTGACACCGCTGCAAAAGGCGCAGATCGAGACCGTGTGCTCGGACAATATCCGCTACTCGCTCTCCGAGGGCGAGGCGATCCAGGCGGCGGCGCTGAAGCGCCTGCAGGAGGCCGGCGTCACCCTGCATTCATGGCCCGAGCCGATCCTTGAGGAGCTGCGCGCGGCGTGGCTGGAGGTGGCCGAGGAATCGGCGGCCGAAGACCCGGATTTCGCGCGCGCCTGGGAATCCCTGCAGGCGTTTCGCCAGGAGTACCGCGTCTGGCGCGACCGCGGCTATCTGAACTGAGACCATGCGCGCCGCCCTGCGTCTCGCCGAAGCCCTGAGCCGCGTGGTGACGGCGATCGGGCGCGTGGCCGCTTGGCTGGCGGTCGCGATGATGATCGTGATCCTGACCGACGTCATCCTGCGGCGCTATTTCGTGATCGGCTCCACCAAGCTGCAGGAGCTGGAATGGCACCTGCACGGCGTCTTGTTCCTGTTCTGCCTCGGCTTCGCCTATGTGAAGGGCGCCCATGTCAGGATCGAGCTGGTGCGGGAGCGGCTGTCGGCCGAGGCGCGCGCTTGGCTGGAACTCGCGGGCACGCTCCTCTTCCTGCTGCCCTATTGCGCCGCCATCCTCTATTTCGGCTTCGATTACGCCGAGATGGCCTACCGCAATCAGGAGGTCTCGGCCTCGCTCACCGGCCTTGGCGCGCGCTGGGCCATCAAGTCGACCCTTGTGGTCGGCTTCGCGCTTCTCGGGCTGGCCGGCGTCGCCGCGGCTCTGAAAGCAGCCGTCTTCCTGTTCGGGCCCGCAGAGCTGGCGGGCCGCACAGGCTATGCCGCCCACGAATCCGACAAGACCGTGCTGGGAGGTTGAGCGGTGGAGCTCTTTATCGAGTTTCTCCCCCTCTACATGTTCCTGGCGCTCGCCGTGCTGCTGTTTTCGGGCTACCCGGTCGCCTTTGTACTCGGTGGCATCGGCCTCGCCTTCTGGCTCCTGGCCGTCGCGCTCGGCATCGAGAACGACAAGTCCTTTCTCCTGGTCGTCTCGCGCATCTTCGGCGGCGTGGTGGAGAATCTCGTCCTCGTCGCCATCCCCATGTTTATCTTCATGGGCACGATGCTGGAGAAGTCCGGCGTCGCGCGCGACCTGTTGCACACCCTGCAATGCCTGACCCGCCGCGTCC
>JAKSBY010000801.1 GCA_022360855.1 Sphingomonadales bacterium
CCGCCCCTTTCGCGTCGGAAAAGCCCTGCAAGGCCAGGCCGTCGCTATCCGACCCACCAGAACAGACGGCCGCTACGACGTCTGCATCGGAGCGCATGCCATTGCCACTATCGATCTCAAGCAGAAAACATGAGACAAACCGTCCATCATGTCTCCGAACACATGTCCACCTTCTCTCCGGTCTATACAAAGGGAGAGGGGGAGGGAATTGCGACGGTGGCGGTATCAAGCAGGAGGGCAGAGGGATACGGTGCGACCTTTTAGGGCACCCTCCAGCGACACGACCACGTGTCGCTGGCAAGCGCGCCAATGAATTAGTCGGTGGGCGCCCGAGCCTTTGCGAGGAGCCCGCGTGGCGCTTGAACGCCCTTAAGAAACTGCCCGCGTGGCACCTGAACGCCCTTAAGAAACTGCCGCCGGCTCCGCATCGCCGGTGGGCCATCACGGCAATCGCGATTTTTTTGCGCAGGCATTTGGATGGCGCCGACGTAACAGCCTGCGGGGCCAGCCTTGTGGCGATAGTCGTCCAGTTCGAGTCGGGTTATGCATGCAAAGTCTCTCTGTCGCGGCGGGCAGGTTGCGCTCTGCGTTTTTCTCGCGTCCGTCTATTCCGGCGCGGTCCGGGCCCAGCAGGTCACCGTCGATGCGGACCGCGATACGCCCGTCGTTACGGCGACGGCCGGCGACGGTGCCGCTGCCGACGTGCTGGTACTCGAAAACATCCGCATCGAGGTGGTGACCGGAAGCGCTCTGACGATCGACAGCAACAACGGCGTGATCAGCGACGGCCTCCTGATCAGCAACGGTGAAACGGACACGACGGCCGTCTTCGTCGACACCGGAAGCTTCGGCACGACGCGGTTGGCGGATTTCACCTCGACCGGAACGATCTTTGTCGCCGGCCCCGACGCCGACGGCGAGAACCCCGACATCGCGACGGGCAATTTCGGCATTCGCGTGGCCGGGGACGGGGCGTTCTCCGGCGATCTCGGCCTCGTGGCGGCCACCGACCCGGACACGGGCGACGTGATCCGCGTCAACGCGCTCACCGTCGGCGGCAACCGCGCGGCCGGCGTCGCGATCCAGGCCCCGATGCTGGGGGCGATCACCAATGACGGCTCCATCGTCGTTGCCGGAGACGACAGCACCGGCATCCTCATAGACGCACCCCTGACCGGATCGATTTTGGGCAGCGGCTCGATCACGACGACCGGCGCGAACAGCCGCGGCATCGCCGTCCGGGCGCCGGTCAGCGGCACGGTGACCTATCTCGGCTCCATCTTTGCCGGCGCGGGCGAGAGCTTTGACGAGGACGGCAATACGCTCGACGCCGTGCCCGGAGAGGCCGGCGTCCTCGTCACTGCCGATATCGGCGCCGGGCTGGTTCTGGACGGCAATGCGATCCCCAACGCCGAAGAGGCCGATGCGCTGGCGGAACTGCAGGACGCGGCGGGCGAGGACGAGACGGTGACCCTGGACCCGGATGGCGTGATCTCCACAAGCGCGGGCACGCCGGCGATCCTGATCTCGACCGCGGGAACCGTGCAGGCCGGCGACCTGACGCTCGCGGCGGCGGCGGGCGAGCAGGCATTCGGCCTGATCAATCGCGGCTCGATCACGACGGCCGGATCGACCGTCGGCTTCGCGGCGACCGCCATACGCATAGAAGGGACGGCGGGCGCGCGCGCCATCATAGAAGGGGGCTTCCTGAACGATGGCGGCGATATCGTCGTCAGCGCCACCGATGCGGATGCCACGGCCGTGCGGATCGGCGGCTTCTCCGATGTCGCCACGATCGTCAATGACGGTGAAATCGAGGCGACCGCATTCAAGACGTTTGGCGACGAGGACGCGGGCGAGGCGGACGGGCCCGGCGGCGATGCCTTCGGCATCCTGATCGCCCCCGAGGCGCGGGTTACCAGCATCTCGAACAGCTTTCTGATCGACGTGGCCGCCGATGGAGCCGATGTCTCCGCCTACGGCGTTCTGGACGGCGCGGGCCAAATCACCGACTTCAGCAACAGCGGGACGGTTTCGGCCGTTATCGGAGACGACGCTGAGGGACGGGCGGTCGCGCTGGACTTCTCCGCCAATCAAACAGGTGTGGTCATCGTCAATACCGGCGATATCTTCGGCGACATCGACCTCGGAGCCGGTGCCGATTCCATCGACACGAGCGGTGGCACGCTTGTCGGCGACATCGACTTTGCCGGCGGCGGCGGGTTCCTCACCGTGCGGGACGAAGCGACCCTCTTGGGCTCCATCCTCAACGGCGAGGGGGTGACGGTCACCGCCAGCGGGGCAGACATTCTGCTGGCGACCGACGCCGTCACGCGGATCGGCAGCGCCTCTTTCGACGCGGCTTCCACGCTCAGCTTCGAAATCGACGCGGCAACGACGACCGCGGCGCTGATGAGGGTCGACGATACGCTGTCTTTCGAGGACGGCGCCGAGATCCGCACATTCGTGACCGGGATCATCGCCGAGGAGCAGGATTTCATTATCGCCGAGGCCGGCACGCTCCTCGTTGCCAACGGCGTCGGCCTGCAGGCGGACGAGGACATACCGGTCCTTTACGACAGTAATCTGATCATCGACGACGCCAACAACCGGCTGCTTCTCAATATCCGGCGCAAGACCGCCACGGAGCTGGGGCTGGGCGCGAACCTGGGGGCGGTCTACGAAGCCTCCATCGGGGCCCTGGCGCTCGATGAGGAATTGTCGACCCTGATCTCCACCATTCTGACGCCCGAGGAATTTGCTGGTGTCATGGAGCAGTTGACCCCCGATGCCCGTGGCCTGGCGTTTGAGATCGCCCTGACGCAGAGCGGTGTCGTGGATCAGGCACTGTCGAACAGACTCTCGTCCTGGCGGCATATAGATCACGATGGCCGCGGCGGTAGAAGCTCGGGCTGGGGGCAGCTCCTGTTCGGCTATTCGAGGATCGACGGCACAGGCGAGGTGCGCCAGGCGGAGACATCGACCGTGGGCCTTGCCGCGGGCTTCGAGTTCCTGTCTTCCCGCCGGGCGGCTCTGGGCGTTTCATTCGCCACGGTCATCGCCGGCGCCAATGAGGCCGGCGACTTCAGCGGACCGACTGGGGGATCGAGCTTCGAGCTCGGGCTCTACGGCGTCGCCGATCTCGGGCCGTTCTATGTTCAGGGGTGGGGTGGCTACGGGTTCAGCTTTCTTGAGCGCGAGCGGAGCGTCGAAGTGGACGAACTGGTCCGCGTCACCGAGGCGGACTGGAACAGCCGGATCATAAGGGCCGGCGCGGAAATCGGGCTGGATACGGGGCTTGGCCCGGTGGTCGTCCAGCCGCGG
>JAKSBY010000091.1 GCA_022360855.1 Sphingomonadales bacterium
AGACGCTGGGGCGCCGCCAAAGACCTGGACAGCTTCGTCTATGTGACGATCGGGACCGGCATCGGCGGCGGCGCGATGACAGGCGGCCGGCTCGTCCACGGCGCCATGCATCCTGAGATCGGCCACATGCTGCCGCCCCGTGGGCGCGTCGCCGACGATTTTGCCGGGATTTGCCCGTTTCACGGCGACTGTCTGGAGGGACTGGCCTCAGGCCCGGCGATTGAGGCGCGCTGGGGACAGCCCGGCAGCGCGCTGCCACCCGATCACCCGGCCTGGGAGCTGGAGGCGCATTATCTCGCGCTGATGTGCATGAACCTCACGCTTGCTCTGTCGCCGAAGCGAATTCTCCTCGGCGGCGGGGTGATGCGCCGGGAACACCTGTTCCCGCTTGTCCGGACGCAGTTCGACGCGCTGATGGCCGGCTATCTTGCGCCGAGCGGCGCGCTCGAAGACTTCATCGGGCCACCGGGCCTCGGGGCGCGGGCCGGCGCACTCGGCGCGCTGGCTCTGGCCGCAACTGCGCTCTAGCCGAAGTCTGCTAGCCGAGATCTTTGGCTTCGGATGACTGGATGACAACGCCCGGCGCCGCGCAGACGGCGCTGGCGAACATGCCCTCGCCTATGGCCCTGCTCGCCCAGAGCAGCGTTTCCTTGCCCGGCTGCGCCGCGTTGAAAAGGAAGTGGTCCTCGGCCGAGGCGTCGCTCACCACGACATGGTGGACATTGCCGCCCATGGCCACCTGACCGGTCACCTTGCCGTCGCCATGGCGGGCGCTTTCGATCTTGCCGCTGGCATGTTCCAGGATAACATCGAAGTGACCGCCGTCGCGAACCAGCTTGACGAGCGTCTCACCCTCGACGATCTCCGCCAATGACAGATGCCTCTGCGCAACCACCTTGCCGGGGAAATGCGACTCCAGCCCTTCCGGGCTGCCGCAAACATAGAGCACCTCCGCGCGCACCGAAGCGGCTGCGAGCAGGGCGGCGGAACAAATAACAATGCTGGTCTTAATACGCATAGATACTACTGGTGTCAGCCTCCGGTCGGCGGTTGTTATTTCGCGTGCGCCGATGGCCCGCTTTTAAGGAGTTACCGTTACAGTTCTATGACGCTTTTGTTGCTTACGTGGAGGATCACGGCAATCGCACCAAATGTTGAGCGAGCGTTGAATTTGGCCGCGGGCCGACTTGGCTATGATGGCGCACCGGAACCGACGTCCCGGGACGAGGCAAGGAGCCGATCAATGATCCGTTGTGTGACCCTTAGGCTGGCCCTGGTGGCGAGCACCCTTTTGGCATTCTCCGTCCACCAGGCCGGCGCCGAGACGGCATCTAGGTGGGAACGGTGGGCCGTCCATGATGCGGCATCGACGGCGCAGGTCGACCACAGAGCGATGACCTCTATTCTGCAGTATCTGGAGCGCGAGGAACGCGGCGAGGTCAGATTTGCCTATTCGGAATTGCGCGGCCAGGCGCTCAAATTCGTTCGCGACTATATCGACTATTTGGAGCGGATACCGGTCACCCGTCTCAATCGCGACGAACAACTGGCCTATTGGCTGAACCTCTACAATGCCGGCGTGATCGAGTCGATCGCCACCCATAGCGGGACGCGAAAGATCAAGCAAAACCGAGGAACGCCGGGACAGCCGGGGCAATGGTGGGCTGAAAAGCGGTTCACCGTCGAGGGCGAGGACTTGTCGCTCGAGGAGATCGAGCAGAACATCCTTCTGGGTCAATGGAAGGACCCGAACATACTCTATGGGCTGTGCTACGGCGTCCAGGGCACCCCGGCGCCCATGCCGGGCGAGGCCTTCACCGGTAAGAATGTTCATACGCGACTCGGAAGCGCGGCGCGCGCATTCGTGAACGCCTCTTCGAACGTGCGCGTGCGCAAAAAGGGTGTCGAGGTGTCCAGCCTCTACGCCTGGAACAAGGCCCTCCTTTTCGGCGATGACGACGCCGCCCTGATCGCACATCTCAGATCGCATGCCGATGACCGGCTGGCACGAAAGCTGGACGGTGTTTCGTCGGTCTCCAAGCATAAATTCAGCTGGAGCTCACTGAACTATCGGCCGCGCAACAACAACTTCAACGTCACGGGCGCCGGCGGCGGTGGGTTCGGCGGCGGCAGCTAAGTGCGCCCGGGCTGTGTGGCTTTGGTGACTGGCGAGCGGAAGCTGCTGCTTGCGGGCGCGCTCGGTCTGACGGCCGCGCTGGCGGTGTTCGTCGCCATCTCGCACGCCTTCGCCTATGAAATCCCCTGGACGGACCGGCCGACGGCCGCGCTCGTCGCGATCATGATAGCGGCCGGCCTGGCCTATTTGGGCCTTGTGGCCGCGCAGTCCCGGACCGGCCTGCAACGGGCATGGTTCGGTGGCCTTATCGCTCTAGGGATGGCGTTGCGCGCCGCGATGCTGTTTTCGACGCCGGTCTATGAGGATGATTTCTACCGCTATTTCTGGGACGGCGCGCTCGTCGCCAAAGGGCTCAACCCCTATGCCCACGCCCCCAATGACGTTCTGCCCGTGGATTTTCCACCGGCTGAGGCCAGTGTGGCCACGGACGACGCGCCGGCAGAACTGAGGGATATTGCCGGCGAGCCAGGCGTTGCGCGGGTCCCCTACCCCAGCCTGAAGACGATCTACCCGCCTGCGGCCCAGGCATTCTTCTGGCTGAGCCACACGATCGCGCCCTGGAACTTGACCGCCTGGCGGCTAATCCTGCTGGCCGTTGACGCCGTCACGCTGCTGCTGTTGATGAAATTGCTGGCCCAGCTCGGCCGCGCACGCCACTGGTCGCTGATCTACTGGCTCAATCCGCTGGCGCTGACCGAGATCCACAATGCCGGGCATATGGACGTCTTGCTGCTGCCGTTCCTATTGGCGGCGGTTCTCTTCGCACTCCGCCGCCGGTTCGCGCTGGGCGGCGTCGCCCTCGCGGGCGCCGTGGGCGTCAAGTTCTGGCCGGTCATATTGGCGCCCCTACTCTTCCGGCCGCTCCTGGCCCAGCCCCGCAAGCTGGCCGCGGCGGCCTTGCCTTTCGGCGTGCTGGTCTGCCTGCTCGTCTCGCCGCAGTTCCTGACCAAGCTGGACGAAACGTCCGGGCTGGCCGCCTACACCCTGGATTGGCAGACCAACGCCTTCTTGTTCCCGTTGATCGAGCGGACCATCGGCATGTTGGCGCCAAGAGACGGAGCTGGCCTGTTCGAACCGAACATCCTGGCAAAGCTCACCATCGGCGGCCTGGTGGTCGCAAGCGCGCTCTGGCTGGCCCGCCATCCATTCGGCGGCAACGACGGGCCGGTCGCGGCGTGCCTTGCGGTCACGGCATTGCTGTTTTTCGTCTCGCCGACCGGCTATCCCTGGTACGCGATCTGGTTCCTGCCCTGGCTCGCGGTCTATCCGCACCCGGCGCTGCTCCTCCTTACCGTCACCCTGCCGCTTTACGACCTGCGCTATCCGCTTCAACTGGGCGGTCAGCAAGAGCTTTTCGAGGCACTGATCGTCCCACTGCAATTTCTGCCAAGTCTGATAATCCTGGCCTATGAAACCACTCGCAAAGCCCGACGCCGCGCCGCGATTGCCGGCTGAGCCGGTCGTCCGGCTGATCATCCCGGCTCTGAACGAGGCGGACTCCCTGCCGCACCTGCTGGCCAGCCTGCCCGCCGGCATTGACGAGGTGATCGTCGTCGATAACGGATCGTCCGACGCCACCGCCCAAGTCGCGCATGGCGCCGGCGCCCGGGTCGTCAGCGAACCCCGGCGGGGTTACGGTCAAGCCTGTCTCACCGGCATCGCCGCCCTTAGGCGCTGCGATGTTATCGTTTTTCTGGATGCCGACCTTTGCGACGACCCGGCGCGCCTCGGCGACCTCGTCCAGCCGATCTTCGAAGGCCGCGCCGATATGGTTCTCGGCACCCGCATGTATCCCGAAGTCTCGGCGGCCCTTACCTTGCCGCAGCGCTTCGGCAACCGCCTCGCCTGCCGGCTGATGCGGCTGTTCTGGGGCGGCCGCTATACCGATCTCGGCCCGTTCCGGGCCATCTCGCCGGCCGCGCTTCAGCGGCTCGGTATGCGCGACAGGGGTTTCGGCTGGACCGTCGAGATGCAGATCAAGGCCGCGCGCATCGGCCTCAGCGTGCGCGAGATACCCGTTCCCTATCGCCGCAGGCGTTTCGGCCGCTCCAAGGTTTCCGGAACGGTCTCAGGCGTCGTCGGCGCCGGCTATAAAATCCTGTATGTAATCTTCCGCGAGGCGTTGTTCGGCCAACGGATCAGGCGGCAGACTACCGCTCGCTGCACGACGCCCCATAGGCGAAGCAGCTATAGCAGCGGTGGTGACGGAGCATGACCCGGACCGCCATTGCCTCTTTCAACGAGCCACCGAAATCGTAGTCCGGGTCGTCATCCACCAGGGTGCAAGCGTAGACCCGCATGCGTCCGTCCTGTTTGACGATCATCTTGGAGAAGGCACACATGAAGTCCCGCCGCCCGGCCTCGGTTTGGTAGGTCGTCATGCAGTGTTCGGTGATCTCCGGCGTGTCGGCGGTCGA
>JAKSBY010000112.1 GCA_022360855.1 Sphingomonadales bacterium
ATGCGGTCCATCACCCGCTCGACCCCCATCATACCCTGGGGCCCGCCGAAGCCGCGAAAGGCGGTGTTGGAGGCCGTATGGGTCTTGAGCCGCTGGGAGCGGATGGTGGCGTTGGCCAGATAGTAGCAATTGTCCGAATGGAACATGGCCCGGTCGTTGATCGCCTTGGAGAGATCGGTGGAATAGCCGCAGCGCGACGCCAGCTCGATCTCGGCGCCCGCGAGCACGCCGTCGCCGTCGAAGCCGACCCTATAGTCGATCTCAAAATCGTGGCGCTTGCCGGTCATCATCATGTCGTCGTCGCGGTCGAGCCTGAGTTTCGCCGGCCGGCCGGTCTTCTGCACGACCAGCGCAGCGGCCGCGGCGATCAGCGCCGGCTGGGTCTCCTTGCCGCCGAAGCCGCCGCCCATGCGGCGCAGCTCGACCGTGACCGCATGGCTCGGCACGCCGAGGACATGGGCGACGAGATGCTGCACCTCCGACGGGTTCTGGGTGGAGGAGAAGACGTGGACGTCGCCGTCTTCGATGGGCAGCACGAGCGCCACCTGGCCCTCCAGGTAGAAATGATCTTGCCCGCCGATGGCGAGACGGCCCCAGAGCGTGTGCTCGGCGCCGGCCACCGCCTTGGCCGCGTCGCCCAGCACCATGGTCTGGTCGTCTTCGATTCGGAGGCCGGCGGACTTGGCCTCGGCAATGGTCAGCGCCGCCGGCAGGTCCTCGTAGTCGATCCGGGCCCACCCCGCCGCGGCGCGCGCGGCCTCCACGCTTTCGGCGGCGACGGCGAAGAGCGACTGGCCGACATACTCGACCACGCCATCGGCAAAGACCGGATCGTCGCCGGCCACCGGCGCCACGTCGTTGAGCCCCGGGATGTCGGCGGCGGTGAGCACGCAGGCAACCCCGGGCGCGGCAAGTACCGCCGAGAGGTCCATCGCCGCGATCCGCGCATGCGCCCGTGTGCTCATCGCCAAGTAAACGTGCAACAGGTCCCTGGGCTCGGGCAGGTCGTCGATATAGCGGGCCGTGCCCGCCACATGTTTGGCCGCGCTATCGTGCGGCAAGGCGCTCCTGACGCCGCCCTCAGCCATGGCACGCCTCCAGGACCCGCGTGTCGGTCCCTTGTGACTCGCGCCACGCCTTCATCAGCAAATTCTTGGCCGCCGCCATGCGGTAAGCCGCGCTCGCCCGCATATCGGTAATGGGCGCGAAGTCCTGTTCGAGCGCCGCCATGGCGCCCTCCACGGTGCCTTCAGACCAGGGCTCACCGGTAAAGGCCGCCTCGGCGTTTTGGGCGCGTTTCGGGGTCTCGGCCATGCCGCCGAAGGCGAGACGCGCGGAAGTGACCGTGCCGTCTTCGATCTGGAAGGCGAAGGCGCCGCAGAGCCCTGAGATATCCTGGTCGAAGCGCTTGGAAAGCTTGTAGGCGGTGTAGAAGAGCTCCGGCGCCGGCTTGGGCAGGCGGACCTTCTCGACGAATTCGCCCGGTTTCCGGTCCTGCTTGCCATAGGCGACGAAATAGTCCTCCAGCGGTAGCTCCCGCTGTTCGGATCCTTTGCGCAATACCAGAGCCGCACCAGCCGCGATCAGCGCCGGCAGGGAATCGCCGATGGGCGAGCCGTTGGCGATATTGCCGCCAATGGTGCCGGAATTGCGGATCTGCACCGAACCGAGCCGGCGGATCAGCTCGCCGAAATCCGGATACAGCGCGGTGATTCCGGCCAAGGCGTCGGTGTAGCGGACCCCGGCGCCGATCTCGAGCGCGTCCCCGGTATCGGCGATCTCCGCCAGCTCCGGCACATCATTGATGGAGATCACCGTCTCCAGCACCCGGTGCTGCTTGGTCACCCACAGGCCCACATCCGTGGCACCGGCAAGGATGACGGCGTCCGGGTAACGCGCCGCCGCCTCGGCGAGCTCATCCAGGCTGCGGGGCGCCAGGTAGCGCTTGTCCTTGCCCGTCAGCGGGCAGCGGTAGTTGATCTCGAGCATCGCGTCGGGCTGGATCTGACGCAGCCTTTCCGCCGCGCGCTTGGGGTCGTGGCGATCGGCGGGCTTGGCGTACTCGTACATTTTTCGCCCGGCCTCCAGGATCGGGCCGTAGCCGGTACAGCGGCAGAGATTGCCCGCCAACGTATCGTTCAGGGTGGCCGTGTCCGCCGCGCCGTCGTTCAGGTAATGCGCATAGAGCGACATGACAATGCCGGGCGTGCAGAAACCGCATTGCGAACCGTGGCAGTCGACCATGGCCTGCTGGACGGGATGCAGCGCGCCGCGGGCGCCGGCCAGACTCTCCACCGTGACCAGTTCGCGCCCGTCAAGCTGCGGCAGGAACAGGATGCAGGCATTGACGGCGCGGTAGCGGACCCGGTTGCCGGCCGCCTCGCCGATCACGACGGTGCAGGCGCCGCAGTCGCCCTCGGCGCAGCCCTCCTTGGTGCCGGGGCGGCGCAGGGAGTATCGCAGGTGATTGAGGATCGTGGCGGTCGGGTCCGGGTTCACCAGCTCCTGCACCTCGCCGTCGAGGAGGAATCGGACGGTCCCGCCCACGCCTCAGCTCCCGCGATAGGTGGAATAGCCGTAGGGCGAGATCAGCAGGGGCACGTGATAGTGGGCGTCCTCTTCGGCGATGCCGAAATCGATGCGGACCACATCGAGGAAGGGCGGGTCGGGCAGGTCGACGCCGGCGGCCCGGAAGTAGTCGCCCACGTGGAATGCGAGCCGGTAGCGGCCCGCCGCCATCTCGCCCGCACCGATCAGGGGCGCATCGCAGCGCCCGTCGTCATTGGTCCGGGCCTCGACCAGGAGCCGCTCGGCTTCCCCCTCGACCGCGAAAAGGCTGACCGCAATCCCCCGGCCCGGGCAGCCCTGCGCCGTATCCAGAACGTGAGTGGTCAGCATTCGAAGCCCCGCGTGCTTATCAAGTTAATCGTTTAAGTCTTTGGCAATCGCCGCTTAAATGCAATGCTAATTGTTGAGACTTTCGGCAGTCTAGCAACTTTTCGAGCGGGTTGGCCAAATGGCTGAGGAACTGATGCGAGACCTGATCGGCTACGGAGACGAGCCACCCCATGCCAACTGGCCGGGCGGCGCGCGTATCGCCGTCCAGATCGTGATGAATTACGAGGAGGGCGGCGAGAACTGCATCCTGCATGGCGATGCCGGGGCGGAGACGTTTCTCTCGGACATCGTGAACGCGCGCGAGATCACGGGCGCGCGGCACATGTCCATGGAATCGCTCTACGAATATGGCAGCCGCGC
>JAKSBY010000639.1 GCA_022360855.1 Sphingomonadales bacterium
CTCGGCGTGCTGGTCGACCTGAGCCATTCAAATACGCCGACAACCCTCGAGGCGGCCGGGATTTCAACCAAGCCCGTTGCCGCGACGCATACCGGCGCGCGTTCCGTCCACGGAAACATTCGCAACAAATCCGACGCCGAGCTTCGTGCGATCGCTGAAACGGGCGGCGTCGTCGGCGTCTATCTAATGCCGTTTCTGGCCCCCAGTCCAAGACAGCCCGATACTGCCGATTTCATCGCCCATGTCAGGCATGTGCTCGCAGTGTGTGGTGAGGATCACACCGGTATCGGCACGGACCAATGGTTCTTGCCGACGGATACGTCCGATGAAGCGGTGGCGGCCTATCAGGAGATTGCGGCAAGCCGACAAGCAGCAGGCATAAATGCGCCGGAAGAAGATCGTCTGCTTTATGTCGAGGGGCTGAACACGCCGGACCGCCACAATCGGATGGCTGAAGCGATGGCCGAAAACGGACTGCCCGCCGCAACGGTGGACAAGATCATGGGCCTGAATTTCATGCGGGTGTTTGAAGACGCGTGGATCTAGCGTGCAGACCTGATGAAGCCAATTATCGTAACGGGCGCTGTGTTTCAGGGCGAATCTGGTGAATCTCTGCAGGGACGTGTACGACTATGGCGTTAGAGATTTCGATATTTTTTGCAAGACTTTGGGGAAGTCTCTTTTTGATCTTTGGCCTGCTTTTTCTCGGAACAAGATATCTCGGAAAGGTTATTGAGCTCACTGAAAATAGAGCGTTTGTGATCGCAACCGGCTACAATACACTTCTCTTAGGCTTGGCCACCGTGATCCTGCACAACGTCTGGGTCGCCGATTGGAGGGTCGCCATCACAATTTTAGGGTGGTCGACCGTAATCAAAGGCATAATGAAAATCGGATTCCCGGAATACATCCACAAACAGGCGCAAGCCTTTAAGGCGCGTCAAACGATTGAAGCCGTCATGGTGACGTTCCTGGGCGGGTGGCTGCTCTGGATGAGCTTCTAAAAGGCCTGGCCGGAAACGGCATCTGCGCTCAAGACCGTCAGGGGTCTGCATCTTTGGCGGCCTACCATGTCTTGTGGTCCGCGCTTGACGCAATACTAGAACTAAAGTAGAACATAGGCGAAACGGAAGCGAAATTTCGGGGGCGCATATGCTCACCAGGAAGCAACACGAACTTCTGCTCTTCATCAACCGGCGGCTCAAGGCGACCGGCGTATCGCCGTCCTTTGACGAGATGAAGGACGCCATGGGCCTGAAATCCAAGTCGGGCATCCACCGGCTTATCTCGGCGCTCGAGGAACGCGGCTTCATTCGCCGCCTGGCGCACCGGGCGCGGGCCTTGGAGGTGGTGAAGCTGCCCGAGATGGCGATCTCGCCCCGCGCCGTCTCCGCCGGTGGCGCCAATCTGGGGGGCAATGTGGTGACCGCGGATTTCCGCCGCCACCGCAGGTCCGACGCGCCGGCCGAAGGCTCGGTCGAGATCCCGCTGCACGGCCGGATCGCCGCGGGCACGCCCATCGAAGCGCTGGAAAATGCCGACAGCTACCTCAGCCTGCCGCCGGACATGATCGGAGCGGGCAATCACTTCGCGCTGGAAATCTCCGGCAACAGCATGGTCGAGGCGGGCATTTTCGACGGCGATACAGTGGTGATCAAAAGCGGCGATACCGCCGATTCGGGCGACATCGTCGTGGCGCTCGTGGACGAACAGGAGGCAACCCTGAAAACCCTGCGTAAGCAAGGACCGCAGATAGCGCTCGAACCCGCAAATCAGGACCATAGCACGCAGGTCCTGCCGGCGGACCGGGTGCGCATCCAGGGCAAGATGGTCGCGCTGTTTCGGCGGTATTGACGCCGCGCTTGTCATTGCGAGGAGCGCTAGCGACGCGGCAATCTCGCGACCCATTCCTGTCATTCCCGCGCACGCGGGAATCCATGTCAAGGCCGGCCTGGATGCCCGTTTTCACGGGCATGACGGGAGCGGCGGAGCCCTACGACTCCTGGATTGCTTCGCTGCGCTCGCAATGACGAAGCTTGCCACTCGCAGAACTTCTACGCCTGCTTCTCCCAGCGGCCCGCGTCGGATTGCCGCCAGTAGGTCACGTCATGGCCGTCCTGTTTGAGGCGGCTCCAATAGCCGCGCGCCGCCGCCACCGCCGCGTCGTCGTTGCCGTCGAACATGTAAAGACAGCGCGAGAAATCGGCCACATCGTCCGCCTCCACCCCGTCCACCAGCATCAAGACCTGTGCCGAGGCCGGGTTCTCATCGCCCATGGTCAGGTAGACCGGCTGCATGTCCGCATGCCCGCTCTTCGCCGTACCGTGCGGCAGGAAGGAGTCAGGCGTGTAGGTCCAGAGCAGCGAATCCAGGGCCGCGAGGCGCTCTTCGCCACCGACCCGGACGACCGCCTTCAGATCACTCCCAACCACCCGCTCCAGGAGCTTGGGCAGGGCGCGCTCCAGCGGCTGGCGGGTCAGGTGATAGAAGCTGACGTCGCTCAAGGGCCTAATCGTCCTGTTCGTGGTTCTCGGCAACCCAGCGGTCGAGCAGCCTGACGCCGTAGCCGGTCGCGCCTTTTTCGTAAAGCGGGCCGTCCTTGTCGTCCCAGACCATGCCGGCCACGTCGATATGCGCCCAGTCCACCTTCTTGATAAAGCGCTTGAGGAACTGCGCCGCGGTGATCGAGCCGGCGCCGCGGGGCCCGACATTCTTCATGTCCGCGATGGGTGAATTGATCAGCTTATCGTAATTTTCGTGCAGCGGCAGGCGCCAGACCCTGTCGCCGGTCGCCGCGGCGGCGGCGTTCAGTTGGTCGGCCAGCGTGTCGCTGTCGGTGAAGAAGCCGGCATATTCATGGCCGAGGGAAATGATCATTGCACCGGTCAGCGTGGCGAGGTCGATGATCGCCTGCGGCTTGTATTCCTCCTGCGCGTACCACAGCGCATCGGCCAGCACGAGCCGGCCTTCCGCGTCGGTGTTGATCACCTCGATGGTCTGCCCGTCCGCCGAAGTGACCACATCGCCCGGCCGCTGCGCGTTATGCGACGGCATGTTCTCGACCAGCCCGACGATGCCGACCACATGCGCCTTGGCCTCGCGCGCGGCCAGTGCTTTCATCGCACCGACGACGATGCCGGCGCCGCCCATGTCCCACTTCATCTGCTCCATGCCGGCGCCGGGCTTCAGCGAGATGCCGCCGGTATCGAAGGTCACGCCCTTGCCGACCAGGGCGACCGGAGCGCCACCTTCTCCGTCCGGGACGCCGTTCCATTCCATCACCGCGAGCTTGGATTCCTTCTCACTACCCTGCCCGACGCCCAACAGCGCACCCATGCCGAGCTTGGCCATTTGCTTTTCGCCGAGGACGGTGACCTTTATGCCGTCTTCCTCAAGCGCGGCGATACGCTCGGCGAAGCTCTCCGGATGCAACACGTTCGCCGGCTCCGAAACCAGATCGCGGGTCAGGAAAACGCCGGAGATGACCTGATCGAGCCCCCTGAACGCATTTCGCGCCGCGCCCGGCGCGTCCGCCATGATCACCGTCTTCTTCAGGGTCGGCTTCTTGGATTTGGGCTCTTTCGTGCGATAACGATCGAAACGGTAGCTGCGCAGCTTGACGCCAGCGGCAAGCCGCGCGGCGGCCTCGCTTGTCTCGATCCCGAGGCCCTCTATGTCATCGACGGCGATCGATAGCTGCCGGTCGCCGGAAGCGGCCAGCTTGCCGTAGAGTTTTGCGCCCAGTCGCTCGAAATCCAAAGCGCCGAGCTGCTTCACCGGACCGAGACCGACCAGGATCAGCCGATCCGCATCCAGGCCGCCGGGCGCCGCCAGCGCGACCGTCTGCCCCTTCTCGCCCTTGAAACCGGCATGTTTGGCCGCCCGCGAAAGGGCACCTTTGGTCTTTTTGTCGGCGGCCTTGGCTGAAGGCGAGAGTTCGCCGCGCTGGGCCGCAAATACCGCATAGGCGCCTTTTTTCGGCAGATCGAGTTTCGCGAAGGAGATGTTCATCAGATCGGTCTTTCCTTTAAATGGGCCTTGAAATGGGACGATGGCCGCGATCAGCCGCGCTTACCCGACCATATAGCCGTGCCTTCGCGCGTTGCAAAGCCCGATGCTCTGCGTGTATCAAGGCTCCGAAACCTGTGGTCGCCACCGCCTAACCCTCGCGGGCCTGGATGCTCTCCAAAACAAGTACAAGAGTTCTACTGCGGACGACAGCGCTTGGTCTGGCGCTGATTACCGCCGGCCCGGCGGTAGCCGAACCGCCGGCGGCCGGGCCCAAGGCGGTGCAGGAGGAGAGCGACAAGGTCGTCTTCACGGCCGACACGCTGACCTACGATCCGGATTCGGGCGAAATCGTCGCAACCGGCCGGGTCACGGTGCGCCACGAGGGCTATACCCTCGTCGCCTCGGAGGTCCGCTATAACGAGACGACCGGCATCGGCCAGGCCCGCGGCGGTGTCCGCATCACCGACGACAAGGGCAACCTCCTTTCCGCGTCACAAGCCGATTTGACCGACGCGCTGCGCGAGGGCTTCGTCAAGAACGTTCGGCTTCTCATGGCCGACGGCGGTCGCGCCGCAGCGCGCTCCGCGGAGCGCTCGGCCGGGCGCATTACCGTGCTTAACGACGCGGTCTATTCGCCGTGCCGCCTCTGCGACGACGATCCCGACGACCGGCCGATCTGGCAG
>JAKSBY010000571.1 GCA_022360855.1 Sphingomonadales bacterium
AGCACATCCGCCTCGACCCGGCGCAGATCGAAGCGCTGGCAGCGCGACAATACGGTCACCGGCAGCTTGCGCACCTCGGTGGTGGCGAAGATGAACTTCACGTGGTCCGGCGGCTCCTCCAGGGTCTTCAACAGCGCGTTGAAGGCGTTCTTGGAGAGCATGTGCACTTCGTCGATGATATAGATCTTGTAACGCGCGTCGCCGGAATAGCGGACGCTGTCTATGATCTCGCGGATGTCGTCGACGCCGGTGCGGCTCGCCGCATCCATCTCCAGGACGTCCACATGGCGCGATTCGGCGATCGCCTGGCAATGGCTGCAGGCGCCGCAGGGCGTCACCGTCGGGCCCGAGTCGCAGTTGAGCGCCTTCGCGATCAGCCGCGCGGTCGTGGTCTTGCCGACGCCGCGCACGCCGGTGAGCAGGAAGGCGTGGGCCAGCCGGCCGGTCTCGATGGCGTTGGCCAGCGTTTTCACCATGGCGTCCTGGCCGATCAGCTCGGCAAAGGCCGCCGGCCGGTATTTGCGCGCCAAAACGCGGTATTCGCCCGGTGAACTGGTGCTTGCTTCTGCCATCTGCGCCTGGAGTTCTTAATCAAGGTGGGAGACTGACGAGAGCGACCCGAGACCATCTCGTTACGGCTGCTTCCTCTCGGACCTGACCGGGTTGGCGAGCGGCTCGTCCGCAGGCCAGCCTCCCACCCCCTATATGTGCGATTCCATGGGGGGTGGCAAGCCGCGCGTCGGTTTATTAGGGTCGGGCCGTATGTCCATGACCAACTCTCCCGCCTTCGATCCCGTGCCCGCGCTCGCGCCTGTATGCGCCTTCGCCGGTGGCGTCCTGAATCGGGCCGAGGATCTGCGCGCCGACAGCGATTGGATTCGCCAGGCGCTGGGCGAGCGCACCAGCCGGGCGCTGGCGTTCTTTGACGGCCGGGCGCTGATGGCGGTCGATCCGGAACTCGCGCCGCGCTGGCTGACGGCGCCCGAAATCGCGCCTTATCTCGCCGAGGGCCTGCCGCTGGTCTTCCTCGGTCTGGACGGCGACAAGCCGCGGTTTGCCATCGACGTATCGGGCCTTGCCGAAGACAAATCCGCCGCGCCCTTTGCGGAGCTCGGCAAATATATCGATCTCCGCTCCATCGCCCTGCAGACGGGCGGCCATGACCTGGCCGAGCTGGCGCAGGCCGGCAGCCTCTTTGCCTGGCATGCCCGGCACGGCTTTTGCGCGGTCTGCGGCGCGCCCACCAAGATGCACAAGGCGGGCTATGCGCGACGCTGCAAGAGCCCGGATTGCGGCGCCGAGCATTTCCCGCGCACCGATCCGGTGGTGATCATGCTGGCGATCTCCGGCGACAGGTGCCTGATCGGCCGCCAGCCGGGCTTCGTGCCCGGCGTCTTTTCCGCGCTGGCCGGCTTCATGGAGCCGGGGGAATCCATCGAAGAGGCGGTGCGCCGCGAGCTCGACGAGGAAGCGAAGATCGCGGTGGGCGCGGTGCGCTACTATGCCAGCCAGCCCTGGCCGTTTCCGTCGTCGCTGATGATCGGCTGCTATGCCGAGGCGCTGTCCGAAGACGCCACGCCGGACGGGGTCGAGATCGAGGAGCTGTGCTGGGTCTCGAGGGCCGACGCCGCAGCCGTGTTGGCCGGCGCCACCGACCGTGGCTTCCTGATTCCGCCGCCGATCGCCATCGCCCATCAGCTGATCAGGGGCTGGGTGCAAGCCTGATCCCGCCGCCGCCGCGCGCCTTGACCGATTCGGCGTTCTCACGCATCATCACGGCAATTTCATCAATGCTATCCGATCTAACGCGGAGGGGAGCCATGCGCGTTCTTTTTCATAGTGCGGTTTGCTTTGTGATTTGCGTCGTGATGCTGGCGGTCGGGGGGGAGGCCGAAGCCAAAAAGAAGAAGCCTGCAAAAACCGTGGAGATTCCGAAATGCGTTCAGAATCTTGGCGCGGTCGCGGTACAGGAGCCGCAGAACCAGTGGTGGTACCGCTATAATCTCGGCAATCCCGAGGCGCTGATCAAACTGATCGTGCAGCGCTCCGGCTGCTTCATGCTGGTCGACCGCGGCCGTGGCCTGGAGATGCGCCAGACCGAGCGCGCGCTGGGCGATTCCGACGAATTGCAGCGGGGCTCCAACCTCGGCAAGGGCCAGCTCAAGGCGGCCGATTACTTCATCATCCCGGACATCGTGGCGCAGGACGAGGATGCCGGCGGAAGCGCGGTCGGCGGTGCCGTGGGCGGCCTGATCGGCGGGCGCGTCGGCGGGCTTCTGGGCGGCGTCAAGACCAAGCGGCTGGAGGCCCACACGCTCCTGACCCTGACCAATACCCGCACCGGCGTTCAGGAGATCATCGCCGAGGGCACGGCGAGCCAGAAAGATTTTAGTTTTGGTGCCGGCGGCGGCATCTTTGCCGGCGTCGGGGTCGGCCTGGTCGGCGGCGGTTATGAAGATACCGAGATCGGCAAGGTGATCACCGCGGCCTATGTGGATGCCTATACGGAGATGGTGACCCAGCTCGGCGGCATGTCGGCCAATGCCGCGGCCTCGGCGCCGATTCCCGCCCATGAGATGGTGGAAAAGGCCCGCATGTATCAGGGCCCGTCGGAAGAGGCCGGCGTCGTCCGCATGCTGCGCGCCGGCGCGCTGGTCTATCCCACCGGCCAGAAGGAAGACATCTTCTGGGAGGTCGAAGACAAGAACGGCAACCGCGGCTGGGTTTCGTCCGAATATCTCGAACAGGCGAAGTAGGGAGCGCGGCACACGCTCTGCCCTTCGACAAGCTCAGGGCGAACGGAGTTTCATTTCGTTCGTGGTGAGCGTGTCGAACCATGAACGGCGGTAAACACCGTTCGTCCTGAGCTTATCGAAGGACGGACGGCGGCGCGGTCACATGTTGCGCGGCCGCTCCTGGCGGTAGGTGCCGAAGATCCGCACCCGCTTGGTGTGGAAGCGCAACTCTTCCATGGCCCGGGCGACATTCGCCTGGCCTTCGTGGCCTTCGATATCCGCATAGAACATGGTGGCGATGAAGTGGTCGCCTTCCTGATAGCTTTCGAGCTTGGTCATGTTGACGCTTTCGGTGGCGAAGCCACCGAGCGCCTTGAAGAGCGCCGCCGGCTTGTTGCGTACCTCGAAGGTGAAGGTCGTCATCGTCGGGCCGGAAAGCTCGTTTGCATTGTTCGGATGGCGCGCGAGAACCACAAAGCGCGTCGTGTTGCCGCCCTTGTCCTGCACATTGGTGCGCAGGGTTTTGAGGCCGTAGACCTCGCCCGCCAGCTTGGACGCGATCGCGCCCACGGTCGCGTCATCGGCTTCGGCGACATGCGCGGCGGCGGCGGCCGTGTCGGCGTAGTTGATCGGCTCCAGGCCGAGATGGCGGATCATGGTGCGGCATTGCTGCAGCGCCTGAGGATGGCTTTTGACCAGGCTCAGCGTCTCCTCGGTCGCATCCGGCAGCGCCAGCAGGCAATGATCGACGGGCTGAAAATGCTCGGCGATGATGTAGAGATTGCTATGGGGCAGCAGATGATGGATGTCGGCCACCCTGCCGGCGGTCGAGTTTTCGATGGGAATCATCGCATAGAGCGCGTCACCGCCCTCGACCGCGCCCAGGGCCTCTTCGAAGCTCGGGCAGGGCATCGGCTCAAGCTCGGGGAACACGGCCCGGCACGACATGTGCGAATAGGCGCCCAGATCGCCCTGAAAGGCGATTTGCTTTATGGCATCGTCGCTGGTCATGTCGGTCTCGCCGTCCCAATCCGTGTTTCGCGGAGCGCGGACCGTATGGCACCGGGCCTCGGCCAAGTCAACGCGCATCACGGGGGCCGGAGCCGAGCCGCGCGTCCTTAGGCCGCAGGCTTTACCGCTGATTCGGCTTGCAAAGCCGCGCGTCCCAAGGCTATTTTCCGCGCGATCGGATCAATTATTGAGCATGGGGAAGACGCCTTGGACTCCTTTGAATGGAACAAAGTCGCCGCATCGATTCTGTGCGGCCTGTTGTTGATCTGGGGCCTGCGGATTTTTTCCGACGCGCTCTTCCATGTCGAGCCGCTCGCGGCCAATGCTTATGTGGTTGAAGGGGTCGTGGTTGCGGATGCAACCGGCGACGCCGGCGGTCCGGCGGTGCCGGAGGGGCCGTCGCTGGCGGTACTTCTGGCCGAGGCGTCGGTCGATTCCGGCGCAAAGGTCTTCCGCAAGTGCCAGGCCTGCCACACCATGGAGCAGGGTGGCGCAAACCGAGTCGGTCCCAACCTCTATGACGTCGTCGGCCGCGCCTTGGGGGCGACGGCCGGGTTCAGCTATTCCGATGCCCTGCTTGGCCATGGCGGCGATTGGAGCTACGAGGCCCTGAACGCCTATCTGGAAAACCCCAGAAAGGCGATCCCGGGCAACAAGATGTCGTTTGCCGGCTTGCGCAAGGCAACCGACCGGGCCGACGTCATCGCCTATCTCAGGAGTTACGGCGACAATCCGCCGCCTTTGCCCGAGGCGCCCGCCGATCAGCCGAGCGTGTTGCAGGACGGCCCGCCCACCGACGCCGAAACGGCGCCCGCTGAGACCGCGGAAGAAGCGCCTGCGGAGACACCGGAAGAGACCCCGACCGAATAAGCCCTCGACGGAACTGATTAACGCGCCTCCCTTGTCACGCGAGTCGCGAAAGCGGTAGTCTGGCCCGATCAGCAAGGACGACCGCCGAACCCCGGGCATGGACCAGCAGTTTCTCGACACCATCGGGCTCATCGTCGCCGCTTCGGCGATTGCCGCGCTATCGGTCCTGACCATATTTGCCCTGGTGCGGGCCGCCAAGGCCGATGCCCGCGCAAAACGGCTTGCCGGGCAACTTAAGGCTTTTCGCGGGCGCGATGAGGCAGGCGGCGGCTCCGATGCCACCACTGCCGACTTCCTGCTTCTGCGGCAGATCCTGAACGCGGCCCCCTTTCCGGTCTGGCTGCGCAACGAGGCGCTCGAGCTGATTGCCGTCAACCCGGCCTATCTCGCGGCGGTCGATGAGCCGAGCGAGGAGGACGCCCTGAAGCATCAGGCCGAGCTGGTGTCGGACTCGGTTTCGGGCTCGACGCGCCAGACCGCGCGCGCGGCGCAGCATGACGGCGAGATTCAGGACCGCAATCAGAATGTGGTGATTCACGGCGAACGCCGGGCGCTCAACATCATCGATGTGCCCTTAAGCGGGCGGCGGATGGGCGGTGCGCTCAAGGGCGGTGTTGCGGGATTTGCCATCGACATCACCGAGCGCGAGGATATGCGCGTCGAATTCGCGCGCAATCTGAAGTCGCACGCGGAGACTCTGAACAAGCTCTCGACGCCTGTCGCCATCTATGAGGCGGACGCGACCCTCGCATTCTTCAACCATGCCTTTGCGGAGCTTTGGCAACTCGACACCGACTGGCTCGCCGGGCGACCGCGTCACGGCGAAATCCTCGATGCCATGCGCAACAAGCGGCGGCTGCCCGAACAGGCCGACTACCCGGCCTGGAAACGGCAGCGCCTGGCGCATTATACCGGGCTGATCGAGCCTCTGGAGGAACTTTGGCACCTGCCCGACGGCACGACCTTGCGCGTCGTCACCCAACCGCACCCGATGGGCGGGCTTTTGATGTTCTACGAGGACGTCACCGACCGGCTGGCCCTGGAGCGCTCCTACAACACCCTGATCGCGGTCCAGCGCGAGACACTCGACAACCTCCACGAGGCGGTGGCGGTGTTCGGCAGCGACGGTGGCCTGAGCCTGTTCAACCCGACCTATGCGCGGATATGGGAGCTGGACGAGGCGTGGCTTTCGAGTCGCCCGCACATTTCGGAGATCCTGGAGAAATGCCGGCCGCTGATGGATTCGGGACCTGATTGGGAGGCTGTGAAATCGATGCATCTGGGGCGTATCGTCGAACCGAAGGCGGTTGCCGACCGGTGGCAGCGCCCGGACGGCATGGTCCTTGACCAGGCGGTCGTTCCGCTGCCCGACGGCGCCGTGTTGGCCTCCTATGAGGATGTCACGGATTCGGTCGCCGTCGAGCACGCGCTGATGGAGCGCAACCGGGCGCTGGAGGCGGCCGACCGGCTCAAATCCGAATTCGTGGCCAACATGTCCTACGAGTTACGGACGCCGCTGAACTCCATTCTCGGCTTCGCGGAACTCCTGGGGAAGCAATTCTTCGGGCCGCTCAACGAAAAGCAGCAGGACTATGTGGAGAGCATTCTGCAATCGTCGGAGAGCCTCAGAAGCCTGATCAACGACATCCTCGATCTGGCGGTCATCGAAGCCGGCGGGATGGAGCTCGAAGGGAGCACATTTCAGGTCCGCGATATTCTCGACAGCGTCAGCGATATGACCGAGTCGCATGCCCGTGCTCAGGGACTGACCTTGAGCGTCGCGTGCGCCGCCGAGGCCGGCGAAGTCTTTGCCGACAAGCGCCGCATCCAACAGGCGATCTACAACATCGTCGTCAATGCGATCAATTTCACGCCCAAGGGCGGCGCCATCACGATCGGCGCCGATGGCGGCGACGAGGAGATTCGCATGTGGGTCAAGGATACCGGCATCGGCATCTCCGAAGAGGACCGCGCCTCGGCCTTCGATGCGTTCCGCCGGGGCTCGGGCGCCGGAGCCGGCAAAGGCGTCGGGCTCGGGCTGGCGCTGGTGCGGCGCTTCGTCGATTTGCATGGCGGCCGCGTCGAGTTGGACTCCGAGCCAGGCCAGGGCACGCTGGTCACCTGCGTCCTGCCGCGGCGCCAGCGGATCGAAAAGAAAGTGGCCGCCCAAGAGCCCGCTGCGGCGGATCTGACCGCGTAATTCCGCCGATCGGATGAACACGCCGGTATCGATGGAACTGAACGATCTCGCGGCGACCGAGACCCTGGCGCGGCGCATCGCCGAGCTGGCGCGGCCCAGCGATGTGATCGCGCTGTCGGGTGGGCTGGGAACCGGCAAGACCTGCTTCGCGCGCGCCTTTATCCGCGCGCGGCTCGATGCCCCGGCTCTCGACGTGCCGAGCCCGACCTTCACCCTGGTGCAGCATTACGACGGTGCGGTGCCGATCGCGCATTTCGATCTCTATCGTATCGACGATGCGAACGAGGTTTACGAATTGGGGCTCGACGACGCCCTCGACGACGGTATCACCCTCATCGAATGGTCTGAGCGCGCCGGCGGCGACGCCCTGCCCCGGGAACGGCTTACCGTCACCTTCGCCATGACGCCCGAAGCCGGCCGACGGCGCGTGACCCTGGCGGGCTGGCCGGACCGGCTCGCCGCCATAGCTGAGGCCGCGCGGTGAGCGGCCGCGACGCCGAGATCGGCCGGTTTCTCGACCGCGCAGGCTGGGCCGGGGCGGCGCGTGCGCCTCTCGCCGGCGACGCCTCGTTCCGGCGTTACGAGCGCGTCAGGCTGGGCCGCAAGACCGCGGTCCTGATGGACGCGCCGCCCGATAAGGAAGACGTCCGCCCCTTTGTCGCCATAGCGCGCTACCTGCTGGACGCTGGCTTCTCTGCGCCCGCGCTCCTCGGCGAGGACCCGGTGAACGGACTCCTGCTCCTGGAGGATCTCGGGGACGGGCGCTTCACCCGCCTCCTGGAGGCCGGCGCGGTGGATGAACGCGTGCTCTACGAGGCCGCGGTCGACCTCTTAATTGCGCTGCATAAAGAGCCGCCACCGGCGCTGCCGGCCTATGACTGGCCGCTCCTGTGGCGGGAAGCCGGCTTGTTCACCGAATACTACCTGCCCTATGTGCTTGGTGGCGACCAAGCGGCGCGGCACGAGGAAGCCGAAGCCCTGTGGCGGCGGCATCTGGCGCCGGTGACAGAGGATCTGAATTGCCTCGTGCTGCGCGACTATCACGCGGACAATCTGATGTGGCTGCCCGACCGCGCCGGCCTCGCCAAGGTCGGGCTCCTGGACTTTCAGGACGCGGTGATCGGCCAGGCGGCTTACGATCTCGTCTCGCTGCTGCAGGACGCGCGCCGCGACGTGCCGCCGGCTTTGGAGGCTGACATGATCGCCCGCTACGGCGCCGCGCAGGACGCGGCGTTCGATCGCGAGGAATTCCGGCGGAGCTACGATCTCCTCGGCGCGCAGCGCAACACCAAGATCATCGGCATCTTCACCAGGCTCTGGGTGCGCGACCGCAAACCGGACTATCTCAAGCTGATCCCGCGGGTCTGGGGGTTGCTCGAACGCAACCTCGCCAACCCGGCGCTCGCCGAGCTGGCCGGTTGGTTCGCAGAGGTCGCGCCTCCCGAGACCCGGCACACACCGCCGGAGGCGCGGTGATGGCAGCGCCGCCGAGCCACGCCATGGTGCTCGCCGCCGGCCTGGGCAGGCGCATGCGGCCGCTCACCGACGCGATGCCGAAGCCGATGGTTCCGGTGGCCGGGCGGGCGCTGATCGACCGGGTGCTCGACCGGCTTCAGGCCGCCGGTGTCAGCCACGCTGTCGTCAATCTGCATCACCGCGCGGACCAGCTTCAGGCGCATCTGGTGGGCCGGGCCGGGCCGCCGGAGCTCGCTTTCTCTGACGAGCGCGTCGAGCTCCTGGACACCGGCGGCGGCTGTGCTCATGCGCTGCCTTTGCTCGGGTCCGGCCCGTTCTACGCCATCAATTCGGACGCGCTGTGGCAGGACGGCGAAGACGACGCCTTGCTCCGGCTGGCGGACTTCTGGGACCCGGCGCAGATGGATGCGCTGCTGCTCCTGGTCCGCCGCGAGGCTGCGCTGGCCTTCGACGGCCCGGGCGATTTCCTCGCTGACGAGAGCAGCCGGCTCGCCCGGCGCGGCGACCGCGCGACCGCGCCCTATGTTTTCGGCGGCGTTCAGATCCTGGCCCCGGCCCTGTTCGAAGGTGTGTCATCGGGCCCGTTCTCGCTCAATGTGGTCTATGACAGAGCCCTTGCCGGCGGCCGGCTTTTCGGCCGGGTTCATGACGGGCTCTGGGTCCATGTCAGCACGCCTAAGGCCATCGCCATTGCCGAGGCGGCGCTCAAGCCATGATGCTCCCGACGCTGTTCACCATCCCGCCGGACGCGCCTTTCGTGGACCGTCTGGCCGCCGGCCTCTTGGCCTGCCACGGCGCCGACCCGCTCGATCTCGGCGGGGTCACGGTTCTGTTGCCCAACCGGCGCGCCGTCCGCGCGCTCGCAGATGCCTTTCTCAGGCAGACAGACGGCCAAGCGCTACTGTTGCCGGCGATGCGGGCGATCGGCGACGTGGACGCGGAGGAGGTGGACATTGGCTTGGTCGGCGGCGGGCTCGGCGATTCGCTCGACCTGCCACCGGAGATCCCGCCCCTGATCCGAAAGCTCCTGCTCGCCCGGCAGGTGGCGCGTTGGGCCGAGCATGCCTGGCCGCACGCCATCGAGCCGGCGCAGGCGGCGCGGCTCGCCCACGAGCTGGCACGCTTTCTCGACCGCATGCAGACCGAGGAGGTGCCCTTCGACGCGCTCGAGGAACTCGTGCCGGCCGAGCTGGCGGCTCATTGGCAGAAGACCCTGGGGTTCCTGAAGATCCTGGTCACCCACTGGCCCGCGGCGCTGGCCGAGACCGGCCATATGGACGCCGCCGCGCGGCGCGCCGCTCTGCTCGCCGCCTATGGTGACGCGCTGGCCGAAAACCCGCCCGGGGGCCCAATCTATGCCGCTGGCTCCACCGGCTCGATCCCGGCAACGGCCGCCCTGCTCGGCATCATTGCCCGACTCCCCGCCGGCACCGTGATCCTGCCCGGCCTCGATCGCGACATGGATGCAGAAAGCTGGGAGGCGCTCGGCGAAACCCACCCGCAGTTTGCTTTAAAACGCCTCCTGATGACGATCGGGGCGAACCGCGACGAGGTCGCGGACTGGCCCCACGGCGCACCGGCCTCGCCGGCCAAGCGCGCCCGTTTGCGGCTGGTAACCGAAGCCATGCAGCCGGCGGAGACGACCGACCGCTGGCCGGCGGAGGAACGGCAGCCGGCAGAGGCCCAGAAACAGGCGACGGACGGGTTGTCGCTGATCGCCTGCCCGGAGCGCCGCGAGGAGGCCGGCGTGATCGCGCTCGTCATGCGCGAGGCCCTGGAGACGTCGGGCAAACGCGCCGCGCTGATCACGCCGGATCGCCGGCTGGCGGCCATGGTCGCGGCCGCGCTCGGACGCTGGGGCCTGGAGGTGGACGATTCCGCCGGCCGGCCGCTGGGCCTGACGCCGCCCGCGGTGTTTCTGCGCCTTCTCGCCGAGGCGGCGCAGGACGGCCTCGCGCCCGTGCCCCTGCTGGCCCTGCTCAAGCACCCGCTATGCGCCGGCGGCATGGCGCGGGACCGGATCCTCCGCCTGGCCCGCTGGCTCGACAAAGACGTTCTCCGCGGGCCGCGGCCGAGAGCCGGCTTCGGCGGCCTTAAGGCGGCCGCACGCGACATCGTAGGCTGGCGGCGGTACAAGCCCGACCTGGAGCGGATCGAGACAGCGCTGACCGGTTTCATCAAGGCCATGGGCCGCAAGCGTGTTGGCCTGGCCGAGCTGGTGGACGCGCATCTCGCCGTCGCCGAGGCGCTCGCCGCCACGGACACCGAAACCGGCTCCGAACGGCTCTGGGCGGGCGAAGACGGCGAGGTGCTGGCCGGTTTCCTGTCCGAGCTGACCGAGGCCGCGCGCCATGCCGAGGCCCTGCCCGGCGCGGCCTATCCGGCGCTCTTCGAGGCCCTGATCGCCGACCGGGTGGTCCGGCCCCGCTTCGGCGCGCATCCCCGGCTCGCCATCTGGGGGCCCATCGAGGCCCGCCTGCAGCAGGCCGACGTGGTCATCCTGGGCGGCCTCAACGAAGGCACTTGGCCGGCCGAGGCGGCGGCCGACCCGTGGCTGAGCCGGCCCATGACCCGCGCCCTCGGTCTACCGACCCCGGAACAGCGGATCGGCCAGGCGGCGCATGACTTCTGCCAGGCCCTGGGCGCCGACGAGGTGGTGCTGACCCGGGCCGAGAAGGTCGACGGCACACCTACGGTGCCGAGCCGCTGGCTGTTGCGGCTGCAGGCACTGGCCGGCCCCTTGCCCGGCGGGCGCCACCCCTGGCTCGCCTGGGAGGCCAAGCTGAACGCGTCGGAGACCGCGGCGCCGTGGCCCGCGCCGGAACCGCGTCCGCCGCTGGAAGCGCGACCCCGGCGGCTTTCCGTCACCGGCGTAGAAGCCTGGATGCGCGATCCCTATGCGGTCTACGCGCGATACATCCTGAGGCTGCGGCCGCTCGATAAGCTCGACGGCGACCCCGGCGCCGCCGAACGGGGCACGTTCGTGCATAAGGCTCTCGAGTCGGCGCTGAAAAATCTGGCCGGCCCCGGCGGCGTCGATTTTGAGAGTATCCTGGAGCACGGCCGCGCCGCCTTCGGCCCGGCCCTTGACCGGCCGGCGGTGGCTGCCTTCTGGTGGCCGCGCTTCGAGGCCATCGCGCGCTGGTTTTGGGAGCGTCAGGCCGAGCGCGTCGCCCGGCCCGTCGGCGTCGAGATCGCCGGCGAGCTGGTGGTGCCCGGCGTGACGCCGGACTTCACCTTGACCGCGACCGCGGACCGCATCGACCGGCTGGCTGACGGCCGGCTCGAGATCATCGACTACAAGACCGGCCAGCCGCCCTCGGCCCCGCAGGTTGCCGCCGGCTTCGCGCCGCAACTGCCGCTGGAAGGGCTGATGGCGGCCCGGGGCGCGTTCGACGACCTGCCCGCCGCCGAGGTCGCAGCGCTGACCTTCTGGCACCTTACCGGCAAATTCGGCGCACCGGCAAACGAGCGGGCGATCAAAGACGTCACGGCGGAAATCACCAAGGCGGAAGCGGGGCTCGCACACCTGATCGCCGCCTTCGATAAGCCGGACACGGCCTATCTCTCCAACCCCCGGCCGGCCCTTGCCGGCTATGGCGACTACGATCACCTGGCGCGGGTCAAGGAATGGCAGTTCACATGACCCCGGAACTGACCCGCGAACAGGCCCAGGCGACGCGCCCGGACGCCAATGTCTGGGTCGGCGCGTCGGCGGGCACGGGCAAGACCTTCGTTCTGACCGCACGGGTGCTGCGCCTGCTGCTCGATGGCACGGCGCCCGAGCGCATCCTCTGCCTGACCTTCACCAAGGCGGCGGCCAGCGAAATGACCACGCGGGTGCTCAAGGCGCTCGGCGCGTGGGTCGGGCTGGATGACAAGAGGCTCGCCGTCGCCATCCAGAAGCGCACCGGCGCGAAGCCCGATAAACCCATGCTGGACCGTGCGCGCCGCCTGTTCGCCCAAGTCCTGGAGACGCCGGGCGGGCTCAAGATCCAGACCATCCACGCCTTCTGCCAGTCGCTTCTCGGC
>JAKSBY010000499.1 GCA_022360855.1 Sphingomonadales bacterium
CTGGCCGGGACCGAGATCGGCTTCGGCGTGTTGACGGTGCACGGCCAGCTCACGACCGCTTTCCTGTACAATGATTACGGTCTCGTGCAGGGCAAGGGCCGCATCGACGCGCCCTTGGGCGTTGCCAACTGGGGCGGTGTCGTCGCCCCCGGCGGGCTCTTCAAGGTGGGTACGCTGACCATCGGCGGCGACTTCTCGCAGTCGAATGCCGGCACGCTCGCCTTCGAGATCAAGCGGCAGAAGAACGACCTCTTGATCGTGGAGGGGGATGCGGCGCTGGACGGCACGCTCGCCGTCCTGCCCTTGAACAGGCTGCGCTTCGGTGACGAGTTTACCCTTATCGAAGCGGATGCGATCCTCGGCGATTTCGAGCATGTGGTCGGTTTCGGCACGGCGCTCTACGGCCGGACCGAGATCGTCGGCGGCGACCTCAATTTCATCATCGAGGCCGAACGCTTCACCGATCTGATCTCGGAGTCCTCGCCGCTGTTCGATCTGGCCGAAGCGCTGGACGGGGCGCGGGACGATTTCTTCGACGATCTGGACGATGTCTTCGATCTCGTCGACAATACGTCGCTCGCCTTGCTCGAGCCGGTCTTCCAGACCCTGACCCCGCGGACGGACCTGTTCCAGGCACCGTTGGCGGCGCGTAGCTACAGCCTCAATTTCCAGCAGCGCATCGACGCGCGGGCGGCGGAATTGCGGGCCGGAGCCACCGGCGTCAGCATGGCCGGGCCGTTGAACGGCTACCGGGCAGCGGCGCGTCCCTCTTCGGGGCGCAGCCTGGCGCAGTCGCACGCCCCGGTGCCGCGTCAGCGCGATACGGGCTTCGGCGTCTTCATTGCAGGGGACGCCACGCCGCAGCGGGACTATCGGCCCAATGCGTTGGCTGATGAGTCACCGGGCAACATGCCGGTCTCGTTGACCTCGCAGGGCAACATGACCATCGGCATGGACTACCGCGTGGCCCCGAACTTTGCCTTCGGCATCGCGTCTACGGTCAGCCGCTTCGATATCCGGCAGACCGACCATCAGCCGCTGGAAACGGTGAGCTTCGGCGTTGCCGCCTATGCCACCTATTTCGGCCGCAACTGGTATGTCGACGGCCTTTACGGCGCGGCGCGGCAGCACACCGATGTAGAGCGGGTGCTGGTCGGCTTTGAAGACGTCAACCGCTTCGCGGACTCGTCTTCGGCAGCAACCCAGACCTTCGCCGCCGTGAAGTCAGGCTGGACCTTCGAGCCGGCCAAGGGCCTCACGGTCGGGCCGACCGCGACCCTGACCTATTCGTCGCTGCATATGAGCGGCTACAAGGAGGTCAATGCCGGTGCTTTCAACCTCATTGTCGACGGCCGCACCATCCGGTCGATGACCGTGAAGAGCGGGCTCGAATTCTCCTTCGAGCATCTCTTCGCGGGCAACAGGCGCTTCAACGCCTATGGCCGAATCGGTGCCGTACGCAACTTCGGCGACAGCCGCGATGTGGTCACCGCCGCCTTTGCCGCGGCGCCCGATCTGCGCTTCGACATCGATCGGCAGATCGACCGCAGCTGGTATTCGGCTGGCGGCGGCATCAGCTATCTGGTCGCGGGCAAAGTCCGGGCGCATCTGGAGATGTCGTCGGAGTTCGACCGGCAGAACCTGAACTACCACACGGCCCGCGCGGGCCTGACCGTCGCCTTCTGATCGGCGGCTAAACGCAAGGAAGCCCGGCGGGTCCGCCCGCCGGGCTTCTCTTTTGCCAAAATTCCCGGCATAGGAGACTGGCGCGGCAAGCAGAAAAAGGCATTGCCTGCAAAGCCAACAACGCCTACATTGTAGGCATGAAGGTTCTTAACATCAGAAATCTGCCCGATGAGGTGCACAAGGCTTTGCGCGTGCGCGCCGCCGAGCACGACCGCAGCATGGAGGCCGAGGCACGGGACATCATCGCCCGCACCGTGCTGCCCAAGAAGCTGACCGGCGAGGAGATGGCAAAACGCCTGCAGGAGGCGGCGCGCCAGGCATTCGGCGGCAAGATGCCGACGGGCATGGTCGACGATTTACTGGCGGAGCGGCGGCGCGAGTTCGAGAAGGAGGAGCGCGAATGGCGCGAACAGAACGCGCCCGCAGAAGAAATCGCGGACTGACCGGTGGCCGTTCTCGACGCGTCGGCCGTGTTGGCCGTGACATTTGCCGAAGCCGGGGCGGAGGCGGTCGCGCCGGAGCTCCCCAATGCGACGCTATCGGCTGTCAATCTATCCGAAGTGTATGGCAGGATTATAAGGCGCGGCGGGGATATCGAGCCGATTCCCGACTTTCTGGAACGCTACGATATCGAGGTCGTTCCCTTTGATGAGGAACTGGCGGAGATAACCGCCAAGCTGATTCCCGCGACCCGCTCCCATGGCCTCTCGCTGGGCGACCGCGCCTGTCTGGCGCTGGCGCTTCAGCGCGGTCTGCCGGTCATGACAGCCGATCGGGCCTGGCGCGACTTGGATCTCGGGGTCGAGATTCGGCTAATCCGATAAGAGAAATTTTTCGCGGCCGGCTGTGAACCGGCGCGCGCCTGCGGCCGTCTGAAGGTCGGCCACGCTGCCAAATCTTGGCGCTGGGCGCAAGTTTGATCTGGCGGCGTTCTTGAATCGTACCTATATGAGCGGCTACAAACGCCGGTCATGTGAGGGGAAGCCGTGCTGTGGACGACAAGCGGGCGTTATTGGATCAGCTGAAGATCGACCGGACGGAGGAGCCGGCCGAACAGTCCGGCCTGCGGCTCAACGTCTGGGTCGTCGGCGTGCTCGTCGCCCTGCTTTTGGTCGGCTGGGGCCTGGCGCTTTTCGGTGGCGGGCTCTTCGCCGCCGATCCGGAGCCTGTCGCCGCTCCGACGGCGGCGCCGACGTCGCCGAATACCGCCGCCGCGCAAACCCCGACGCCGGCGCCGGCGGCGCCGGTCATCGACCGCTCCGGCGAGGTACTGAACGCTTCCGGCTACATCACCGCGCGCAGGATGGCGACGGTTTCTGCGGAGATCACCGGCCGCATCACCGAAGTGCTCATCGAGGAGGGCATGGCGGTCGACAAAGGTCAGGTGATCGCCAGGCTCGACGATGAGTTGGCCCGGGTCGACCTGCAACTTGCCGAGGCGGGCCAGCGCTCCGCCGCTGCCGCCATCGTCAGCGTGCAAGCCAATCTGGCCGAGGCCAGGCGGCAACTGACCCGCGCCGAGGGCCTGATCGATCAAAATTTCATCACCGAGGCGGAGCTCACCAACCGCCGTTCGCAGGTCGAAGCGCTCGAAGCCGATCTGACGCGCCTGCAGGCCGATCTCAATGTCGCCCGTCTGCAGGTGGACCGTGCCCGCGAGCAGCTCGAGGACCACACCGTTGTCGCGCCGTTTGCCGGCGTCATCGTCAACAAGGCGGCGCAGCCGGGCGAAATCGTCTCGCCGATATCGGCCGGCGGCGGCTTCACGCGCACCGGCATCGGCACCATCGTCGATATGGACTCGCTGGAGATCGAGGTCGATGTCAACGAGAGCTATATCGGCCGGGTCTCGGACAATCAGCGCGTACGCGCCACACTGGACGCCTATCCCGATTGGCAGATTCCAGCTTCGGTTATCGCCATCATCCCGACCGCGGACCGCAACAAGGCTACGGTTCGGGTGCGCATCGCACTATTGGAAAAGGACCCCCGGATCCTCCCGGATATGGGCGTCAAAGTCGCGTTTCTGAGAGAGTAACCGTTAGCGATTGGTCGTTCGTCAGATAAAAAGCAAAAAACAGAGAGGTCATCAATGTCAGATGCACTGATACGGCTCGAGGGTGTCAAGAAGAGCTTCCAGAAAGGCCAGGAGACAATCCAGATCTTCGACGGCCTGGATATGGAGATCGCGGCCGGGGACTTCGTCGCCATGATGGGGCCGTCGGGCTCCGGCAAGACCACCTTGCTGAACATGCTCGGCGGCGTCGATCAACCGACCGGCGGCGCCATCTACTTCGACGGTGAGCGGATCGATTCGCTCTCCGAGGGCAAGCTGGCGAAGTGGCGGGCCAACAATGTCGGCTTTATCTTCCAGTTCTACAATCTGATGGAGATGCTCACGGCGGCGCGCAATGTTGAGCTGCCGCTGCTTTTGACCAGGCTCTCCGGCAGCGAGCGCAAGAAAAGTGTCACCGCGGCGCTGGAGCTTGTCGGCCTCGCGGATCGCGCCAAGCACGTGCCTACCGAGCTTTCCGGTGGCCAGCAGCAGCGCATCGCGATTGCACGCGCCATCGTCTCCGACCCTAAGCTGTTGCTCTGCGACGAGCCGACCGGCGATCTCGACCGGACGACGGCCACCGAGATCCTTGAAATTCTGCAACTCCTGAACCGGGATTTCGGCAAAACCATCGTCATGGTCACCCACGATCCCGAGGCGGCGAAATACGCAAAGCGTACCCTGCATCTCGACAAGGGTCAGTTCGACGAGCGGGAGCTGGCGGCATGAGCGATTTTTTTCTGGTTTCCAAGAATCTGACGCGGAAAAAGCTGCGGCTGTTTCTCACCCTGTTCGCTATCTTCATCGCCTTTTTGATCTTCGGTGTCTTGTCCAGCTTCAAGATCGCCTTCGATGCGGGTATCGATCTGGCCGCCGACGACCGGCTCGTGACGGTGAATAAGATCAACTTCACCCAGGTGATGCCGATCTCCTACGTCAATAAGATCCGCAGCACCGAAGGGGTCCAGGGTGCCACCTATGCGGATTGGTTCGGCGGTTATTATCAGGACCCGCAGAAGCAGCTCATCGTGTTCGGCGTCGACGTGGAAAGCTATATGCCGATCTACCCTGAGCTGATCTTGCCCGACGAGCAGCTTCGGGCCTTTATCGCCAACCGCCAGGGCGCCATCGTCGGCAAGCGCATGGCCGATGCGCAGGGCTGGACCCTCGGCCAGCGGGTGCCGATCTCTTCGAACATCTACTCCAAGGCCGAAGACGGTTCACACACCTGGGATATGGATATCGAAGGCATCTTCACCGCCAACGACCCGGCGATCGACACCAACTACATGATGTTTCATCACAAATACCTGGATGAATCGCGCTCCTTCGGCAATGACACGGTGGGCTGGATCGTGCTGACCACGGGCGACCCCGCCACCAATGACCGCGTCGCCAAGGCCATCGACGAGCAGTTCGCCAACTCGCCCTTCGAAACCCAGACCGACACGGAAAAGGCCTTCAACAAGGCCTTTATCGCCCAGATTGGCAATATCGCCCTGATCATCACTTCGGTGGTCGGCGCCGCCTTCGTCACCATTCTTTTCATCGTCGGCAACACCATGGTGCTGGCGATCCGCGAGCGCACCAAGGAGATTGCCGTGCTCAAGACCATCGGCTTCTCGGCACGGCGCATTTTTGGCCACGTGCTGGGCGAATCCTTCCTGCTCGCCTTTATCGGCGGCACCCTGGGGCTCGCCATGGCGGCGTTCCTGATCTGGCTCGTGGGCCAAACGCCCGTCGGCGGTTTTCTGCCGGGGCTGACCATCAAGGCCGGGACGATCGTGCAGGCGGTGCTGATGATGTCGCTGCTCGGCTTCGTCACCGGCATCATCCCGGCGACCAACGCCATGCGGCTCAATATCATCACCGCGCTGTCGCGGCGCTAGGGGAGGCGGTTCAATGGGGTCTATCCTGTTTCAGATCGGCGCGCTGACGTCCATGAACCTGCGCAGCCTGCCGCAGCGCATCTGGATTTCCGCCGCCGCGGTGTTCGCCATCGCCGTCGTGGTGGCCGTGCTGCTGGCCTTCCTCTCCATGGCCAACGGGTTCCGCGTCACGGTGCAGGGCTCGGGCTCCCCGGAAAACGCCATCGTCATGCGCGCCAACTCGTCCGCCGAGCTCAACAGCGTGGTCAGCCGCGATCAGGCCAACCTGATCGAGGAGGCGCCCGGCATCCGGCGCGAGAACGGCCAGCCGCTGGTGTCCTCCGAGCTCTATGTGGTGGTGGACGGCATCAAGAGGACCACGGGGACCGAGGTCAACATCCCGCTGCGCGGGATCGCGCTCAAGGGCGCGGAGCTGCGCGAAGGCGTCGAGATCATTGAGGGCCGCATGTTCGAATCCGGCCGCAACGAGCTTGTGGTCGGTGCCGGTGTGCTGCGCGAGTTCGCGGGCTTCGAGCTTGGCCGGGAGATGACCTTCGGCAAGACCCGCTGGAAGGTGGTCGGTGTGTTCTCGGCCGCGGGCTCGGTGTTCGATTCCGAGCTCTGGGCCGACGCCCGGGTGGTGCAGAGCCTGTTCCAGCGCGGCAGCAGCTTTCAGACCGTTCGCGTGCGGCTGGAAAGCCCGGAGTCGGTGGAGGAACTGCGTGCCTATGTGGATGCGGACCCGAGGCTCCAGCTCGACGTCAAGACCGAGCAGCAATATTTCTCTGAGCAGTCCTCGCAAACCTCCGACCTGATCCTGTTTCTCGGCTGGCCGCTGGGGGTTCTGATGGCCTTGGGCGCGCTCGCCGGCGCGCTCAACACCATGTACACTTCGGTGGCGGCCCGGGCGCGCGACGTGGCCACCTTGCGGGCCATCGGCTTTGGCGGTATTCCCACCTTCGTCAGCACGCTGGCGGAATCGCTGCTACTTGCGGTTCTCGGCGGCCTGATCGGCTCGGTGGCGGCCTACCTCCTGTTTGACGGGCTCTCGGCTTCCACCCTGGGCGGCAGTTTCACCCAGGTGGTGTTCGCCTTCGAGCTTTCGCCGGCGGTGATCCTGAACGGGACGGTCCTGGCCCTGATCATCGGCTTTATCGGCGGCTTTTTCCCGGCCTGGCGCGCGGCGCGGCTGCCGGTGACCACGGCGTTCCAGTAGGGAGCCGACATGGCCGGCCAGCCGGAGATCATCGACGCCTGGATCCAGCATCCGACACGGCGGCTGGCCAATCATCCGATGTTCGCCTCGCTCAACCGCTGGACCGGCTCCGGCGGGCGGGAGGCGGAGATTCCCGTCGAGACCACCCTCGCGGCGCTTGATGCGGCGGGGGTCTCCAAGGCGCTGGTCTCGGCTTGGACCGGGCCGGGCGGCGACCTGATCTCCAATGACGAGGTCGCCGGGTTCGTGGCCGAGGCGCCGGACCGGCTGTTCGGCGTCGGCTCGGTGGATATCTCCCGGCCGATGGCCGCGGTGGCCGAGGTCCGGCGCTGTGTCGAGGATCTCGGCTTCAAGGCGATCCGGGTCTTGCCCTGGCTCTGGTCCCTGCCGCCCAACGACCGGCGCTACTACCCGGTCTATGTCGCCTGCGCCGGCATGGGTGTCCCGTTCTGCCTGCAGGTCGGCCATACCGGCCCGCTGATGCCATCCGAGCCCGGCCGGCCGATCCCCTATCTGGACGACGTGGCGCGGGAATTCCCGGAACTCACCATCGTCGGCGGGCATATCGGCTATCCCTGGACCACGGAGATGATCGCGCTGGCGACCAAATTCCCCAATGTGTTCATCGACACTTCGGCCTATACGATCCGGCGCTACCCGCCCGAGCTCGTCGCCTATCTCAAGGCGCATGGGTCGAAGAAAGTCCTGTTCGGCTCGAACTATCCCATGATCGCGCCGACCAAATGCCTGGAAGGGCTCGACGACCTCGGCCTCGACGACGAGAAGAGATCCGCCTTCCTCGCCGGCAACGCCGCAAAGGTCTTCGCCATCTAAAGTTCGGCCGCGGCCGACTTCCTTGTGTCGCGCTTGCGTCCTATCATGGGCCGGCCATGGCCCAATACTACGCCTCTCCATGCGATGACGGCGTCATCCGCGCCCGCTGCCGGCCGGTCGATTGTGCCCAGCGCGCAAAGCCCTGGGTGCTGGCGGCGACCATCATGGGCTCCTCCATGGCGATGATCGACGGCACCGTCGTCAACGTTGCCCTGCCGACGTTTCAGCAGGAATTCAGCGCCTCGGCAACGCAGATCCAGTGGATTATCGAGGCTTACGCGCTGATGCTGGCGTCGCTGATCCTGGTTGGCGGGGCGCTCGGCGACCGCTTCGGCCGTCGGCGGATCTTCGGGATCGGCATCGTTATCTTCGTCGTGGCGTCGGCTGCCTGCGGGCTGGCGGAGACCGCGACACAGCTGATCTGGGCGCGCGCGGTGCAGGGTGTCGGCGGCGCACTTTTGGCGCCGGCCAGCCTGGCGATCATCAGCGCCACCTTTGACGA
>JAKSBY010000157.1 GCA_022360855.1 Sphingomonadales bacterium
TCAGAGCAAATGCGGCTGGAGCCCGTTCACCGATATGCAGCTCACGGGCAAGCCCATGGGCACGATCATTCGCGGTCACCGGGTGATGTGGGAGGACGAATTATGCGGCGCGCCGATCGGCGAGCCCATCCGCTTCGACGCGACGGGCTGAACCGCTGAACACGAGATCAGTGAAGCGTGAGGCTGACGTCCACATGGGCGAGGCCGGGCGGCGTAATCAACTCGCTTGCGGCAACGCGCACCTGGTGAAGCTTGCCTTCGAGCTCGCGGTCCCAGAATTCGAGAAATCGGCATAAGACAGGAAAGCGCGGCGCCAGATCCATTTCCTGCCAGACATAGGTTTGCAGGAGGTCCGGATAATCCGGCATGTGGTAGATGATTTCCGCCGTGGTCAGCCGGTAACCCTTAAGCCACAAAGTCCTCAACGTCACACGTCCCTCCTTCTAACTCGCGGGGACTCCACATGATCGCTTCCATCCGAAGGATGCTACATCCGGTCTGGTTTAGGAAGTGCTAATGGGCTATCAGGCGCCATGGTTGTGGATCATTTCCTGCCCGGCATCGGGATCGGCGTGGCGGTCGCCGCGCCTATCGGTGCCGTCAATATTATCTGCCTGCAGCGTTCCCTGCGCTACGGCACGCGCCGGGGAATCCTGGCCGGGCTCGGTGCGGCGATCGGTGACGCGGTGTTTGCCGCCATTGCCGCGTTCGGCCTGACGGCGCTCGGCGATTCACTGGTTTCCGTCGGCGATTGGCTGAAGGTCGGCGGCGGCCTCCTGATGTTGTTCTTTGCGTTTCGCATTTGGCGCGCTCATCCCCACCTCACGGATAACGGATCGAGCGCGCTTACCGTGGCCCAGACGACCGGCGCCACCTTCATGCTCACCATCACCAATCCGATCACCATTCTCGGCTTTATCGGCATTTTCGCCGCGGTCGGATTCAGCGATATCGGCCGTACCCTGGGAGAGCCGTTCATCAACGCCAGCCTGTTGACCGGCGGCGTCTTTGTCGGCTCGCTCTTGTGGTGGATCGCCCTCAGTTGGTTCGGCAGCCATTTCAGAGACAAGATCAATGACGCGGCGTTGGAGCTGATCAACCGGGGCGCGGCGGTCGTGATCACGCTTTTCGCGCTCGCTGCTTTTATCAGCGTCGCCTTCTAAAGCGTGATGCGTTTAGGTTCACCCCTGTCCCCTGTTGTCACCCGCCGGCTTGACCGGCGGGTCCATATGGGAATGCCTTGGCTGCGCAAACATGGATTCGCCGGTCAAGCCGGCGAATGACAGAGAGAGAGGGTGAATGACCTAGCGTTGTTCCGCTCTAGCTGCCTGGGTCTTCCAGCGGAAAGACGGGGACGGCGTTGTCTCCGCGGGCGACGAAAAAGCCGTTTCTGAATTCCGGCTTGCAATAAAGAAGAGGCCGGCCGCCGGGCGCCAGCACGTCGCCACCCGCGGCGCGCAGGACCGCGTCGCCGGCTGCGGTATCCCATTCCATGGTCGGGCCGAGGCGCGGATAAAGGTCGGCCTGTCCCGATGCCACGAGGCAGAATTTCAACGAACTTCCCGCGGCGGCTGTGTCGGCGCCCGGATATTGCGCCAGATAGGCTTCGGTTGCCGGATTGCGGTGCGATTTGCTGGCGACGATTGTCGGATGCTCCGGATCGGTGCGCCGCACGCTGATCGCGATATCTTCGGACCACGCGCCGGCCTCGAGCCGCCGCATGGCCGCGCCGCTCTCGCGGCTGCCGAAGTAAAGCACGTCCTTGGCCGGGGCGTAGACCGCCCCTAATACCGGTTCGCGGTTCTCGATTAAGCCGATGTTTACGGTGAATTCGCCACGCCGGTTGACGAATTCCTTGGTTCCGTCCAGCGGATCGACCAGCCAGAAAGGGCCGTCGCCCACATCGGGGATATCGCCGGCGGCGGCTTTTTCCTCGGCAACGACCGGGATGTCGGGCGCGAGCGTTGAGAGTCCGGCCAATATGACGCGCTCGCCGCGCTCGTCGGCGTCGGTCACCGGCGAGGTGTCGTCCTTCGCGCGAACCTCGAAGCCGCGGTTGTAGACGTCCATGATCACGGCGCCCGCCTTGAGGGTGAGCTTCACGACCGGCTCCAGCAAGGACGCGTAAGCCAAATTCCCGAACTCCAGGTGAGGATGGATTTGTGGCGGGATTGCCGCGCCTGTCTAGCCAATCGGACCAAGTGGTTCAAGTCGAGGCATTTCTTCTTGATGACCGGCGCACTGGTCTGATAACGACGAGTCCGTCAAATTGGGGCGGGGTGCTGGCCGGCATGTGGCGCGAATGATCAACAATGATTTCACTGCTATTCTCTGTTCGCGGCTTTGCCACGATCTGATCAGCCCGGCCAGTGCGCTGTCCAACGGGCTCGAATTGCTGGCCGACGAGGAGGATCCGGTCGGCCGTGGCGAGGTCATCGATTTGCTGGAGCAAAGCGCGAGCCGGATTTCCTCCCGCCTGCAGTTCTATCGCCTGGCCTTCGGCTCCGCCGGGGGCTTCGCCGAAGACCTCGATGTTCGCGAAGTGCATAAGGCGCTGACCGATTTCTTTGCCGATGGTAAGGCGCGGCTGAGTTGCGACGCCGATGTGGCGACACTCCCCAAAACCGCTGCAAAAGTCTTGCTTAACCTGACATTGCTGGCCGGCGAGGGGCTTATCCGCGGCGGCGACCTGCTCGTCAAAATTCAGGATTCGGACGGCAACCTCAAGCTCTGCGTCGAGGCACGGGGCGACCGCTTTGTAATATCCGACGCGGTCATCCATGCTTTGGGCGATCCGACGGACGAGACCAATCTGGAGCCACGAACCGCGCCGGCCTATCTGGCAGGGCAGCTTCTCGCGGAGCAGGGCGGCGACCTGGAAATTGCCCCCGTCGAGCCCGCCGGCATCCGGTTCGAATCGGTGATTACGCCGGCCGCATAGCCAGGCCGCGCACCGGCCGCGCATCGGGCCTTACGCTTTACAGCATTTTAACCCTTTTCCTCGAATGTGCTTTCAGGCGCGGCGCAGGCAGTTCTGCCTCCCCATTTCGGCCAACTGAACTATCCCAACCGGAGGCGGCAGTGGATGATCTCTTGAACGAATTTCTGACCGAGACAGCAGAGAGTATTGATGTTGTCGACGTCGAATTGGTCAAGCTCGAGCAAGACCCCAACAATAAACCGGTTCTCGACAATATTTTTCGCCTGGTTCACACGATCAAGGGCACTTGCGGGTTTCTCGGACTGCCCCGTCTCGAGAGCGTGGCCCACGCATCGGAAAATGTTCTCGGCAAGTTTCGCGATGGCGAGCTGGATGTTACGCCCGACGCGGTCACGGTCATTCTCGAAAGCCTGGACCGCATCAAGGAGATCCTCGGCGTTCTCGAAGCGACGGAGCAGGAGCCGGAGGGCGACGACAGCGCGTTGATCGCGCGTCTCGATGCAATCATCGAGGGTGGCGGAGAGCCGGCCGAGGCGGCAGAGCAGGCCCCCGATGAGGCGCCGGCGGAAGCCGAGGGCGAACTCAAGCCGGGCGAGGTTTCTCTGGATGAACTGGAGGCCGCGTTTCAGGCGGCCCCGGGTCCGGGGGGCGGCGACGGAGCGGCGTCTGCCGACAACGACACGGCCGAAGAAGGCGTCGATTTGTTCGAGGCCATCGGCGGCGACGACGCAATCTCGGTCATCGGCCATCTGATCTGCAATCGCATTGCCGGGACGGCGACGCTTGCGAGCTTCTTCGAGAATTCGGACCAGGACGCTCACAAGGCCAAGATGAACGGCTTGCTGGCGGCACTGGTCAAGGACCAGGAGGCGGAAGCCAGAACCCTGGCCGCTGCCTTGCCGACCGACGGCGGATTCGGCGAGAGCCAGTTCGCCGAGTTCATCGCCGCCGTCAAATCCTCCTGCACCGAGGTCGGCCTTGACGAAGAGTTGATTGACGACGTTGCCATGCTCTTCGAGCTGGTGCGCGGAGATTTCTATTCCGGTTCGGAGGCGGCCGGGAAAAAGAAGGCCGAGGCGGCGAAGTCTGCCGATGCCAAGGCCGGAAACGCTGCACCGCGTACGGCGCAGTCGATCCGCGTCAATGTCGATCTCTTGGAAGATCTGATGAACATGGTCAGCGAATTGGTGCTGACCCGCAATCAGCTTTTGCAGATGGTCCGCGCACTCGACGATAGCGAATTCGCCGTGCCGCTGCAGCGTCTCAGCCAATGCACGACCGAGCTCCAGGAAGGGGTCATGAAGACCCGCATGCAGCCCATCGGCAATGCCTGGGCCAAGCTTCCCCGGATCGTCCGTGACCTCACCGTGGAACTCGACAAGAAGATCGAGCTGGAAATGAAGGGCGAGGACACCGAGCTCGACCGCCAGGTCCTCGAGATGATCAAGGATCCGCTGACCCACATGGTCAGGAACTCTGCCGACCACGGTATCGAGACGCCGGCCCAGCGCTTGGCCGCCGGCAAGCCCGAGACCGGTACGGTACGGCTCAACGCGTTTCATGAAGGTGGCCATATCATCATCGAAATCTCCGATGACGGCCGTGGCCTTCCGGTCGCCAAACTGAAGGCAAAGGCCTTGGAGAAGGGCCTGGCGTCGGAAACCGAGCTCGAGGAGATGACCGACAACCAGATCCAGCGGCTGATTTTCCACGCCGGCTTCTCCACGGCAAAGGAAGTGACCAGTGTGTCCGGCCGCGGCGTCGGCATGGATGTGGTGCGCAGCAATATCGAGAAGATCGGCGGCGCCATCGACATGCAATCGACCGAGGGCAAGGGAACGACCTTCCGCATCAAGATCCCGCTGACGCTGGCGATCGTCTCGGCGCTGATCGTCCAGGCGCGCACCGAGCGTTTCGCGATCCCGCAGATCAATGTGCTCGAGCTGGTCCGCGCGTCGAAGGAAAGCGAGCACAAGATCGAGCGCATCAAGGATACGCCGGTCCTCAGGCTCCGCAATCGTCTTTTGCCGCTTGTCTATCTCAATGAAGTGCTCGAATTCGAGCGCCACGACGACGAAGAGGATCGCAGCGAGGAGTTCATTGTCGTCACTCAGGTGGGCGCCTTCATCTTCGGGATTGTCGTCGATCAGGTGTTCGACACCGAGGAGATCGTCGTCAAGCCCGTTGCACCGATCCTTAAGGATATTTCGGTCTACTCCGGCAACACGATTCTCGGCGACGGCAGTGTCATCATGATCCTCGACCCGAACGGTATTGCTTCTATCGCGAGTTCCGGCCTTTCGGAAGGCGACGAGGACGGCGAGGAAGATGCCACTGCAACCGTGGCAAGCAGCGACAAAGAGAGCCTGCTCGTTTTCCGCGCCGGCTCCGAGACACAAAAGGCCGTGCCGCTGTCGCTGGTGGCGCGGCTCGAGGAATTCGAAGTCGAGAAAGTCGAATCGTCGGATGGCCGCCTGATGGTGCAGTATCGCGGCGCGCTCATGCCTCTGGTCACCCTGATCGGCCAGGATACGCTGAAAACCGAGGGCCGCCAGCCGGTGCTCGTCTTCGCCGACGGTGAAAAATCCATGGGCCTTGTGGTCGATGAGATCCTCGACATCGTCGAAGATACCATCAATATCGAGCTGGCGTCCGAAACCGCCGGTCTCGTCGGTTCCGCGGTTGTCCAGGGCAAGGCCAGCGAGATCATCGACGTGGCGTTTTATGCCACGCAGGCTTTTGCCGACTGGCACAAGAGTGCCGCCGGAGAGGCGGGTGGTGCCGGGGCTGCGAAGGCCCTTCTCCTGGTCGATGATTCGAGCTTCTTCCGCAATATGCTCAAGCCGCTGCTTTCGGCGGCCGGCTACGCGGTAACGGCGGTGGAGAGTGCCGAGAAAGCGCTCGAGCTGCAGGAAGGCGGCCAGAAATTCGACCTCATCGTCACGGATATCGAAATGCCGGGCATGAACGGCTTCGAGTTCGCCGAGGAAATCAAGAAGGGCACTAGCTGGACGCAGACGCCGATCGTGGCTCTGTCCAGCTTTACCGGCTCGACCTATTTCGAGCGCGGCCGGGAAATCGGATTTAACGACTATGTCGCCAAATTCGACCGCGACGCATTGCTGCAGAGCCTTTCCGAACAGTTGAAGATTGAGGGAGAAGCCGCATGACGGCCCCAATTGACAGCGGAACTTCCGTGATGGAAGCCAGCCGGTCCGACTTTGTGACGATCCGGGTTGCCGGGCAGCTTCTCGGTCTTCCGGTCCTGGCGGTGCACGACGTGCTGAACGCCCAGAAGATCACGCCGATTCCGGTGGCCCCAAGCTTTGTCGCAGGCGTCCTGAACCTGCGTGGCCGTATCGTCACGGCTATCGACTTGCGCAATCGTCTGGGTTTCCCGGATCGTGAGGAGGGTGAGAAGAGCATGAGCGTCGTGGTCGAGCACAAAGGCGAGCCTTACAGCCTTCTTATCGATTCGGTGGGCGAAGTCCTGTCGCTGGAGAACGAAGAGTTCGAGAAAAACCCCGTCACACTCGATCCGAGGTGGCGCGAGATTTCCGTCGGCATTTACCGCCTGGATGACGAACTCCTGGCGGTTATCGATGTGAAGAGGCTCTTGGATTTTGAAGTCGCTGCCGCAGCGTAGCGCTATGTCAACTCACCCAGATACCTTTCAAGGGGGAAGGAAGGGAGCAAGTCATGAAATCCTGTCTTGTCGTTGATGATTCCAAAGTCATCAGAAAAGTAGCCCGGCGTATCCTCGAGGAGCTCAGTTTCGAGATCCAGGAGGCGGTGGATGGCCAGGATGCGCTCGAATCCTGCCAGGAGAATATGCCCGACGTTGTGTTGCTGGATTGGAACATGCCGGTCATGAACGGGCTGGATTTTCTGAAGAATCTGAGGCGCACCGCGGGCGGAGACCGGCCCATCGTCGTGTTCTGCACCACCGAAAACGACATGGCGCATATCCGCATGGCCATCGAAGCCGGCGCGAATGAATACATCATGAAGCCGTTCGATCGCGAGATCATTGAGGCAAAGTTTGCGCAAGTGGGGTTGATGTAGGTGAGTTTGTCCGGGTCGAATACCGCTGAAAAACTGGAATCGGAGGATCACGGTCCCATCCGAGCTGTGGTCGTTGACGACTCTTCGGTCATTCGCGGCTTTTTGATGCGCTGGCTCCGGGAAGACAGCGAAATCAACGTGGTCGGCTCCGCAAGCAATGGCGCCATGGCCATCAAGACCATCGAACGGCTGCAGCCGGAGGTCGTCTTGCTCGACATCGAAATGCCTGAAATGGACGGCATCACGGCCCTGCCGGAGCTCTTACGGGTTGCCCCCGGCGTCAAGGTGATCATGGTCTCCACCCTGACCCGCCGCAACGCGGAGATCAGCCTTAAGGCGACCTCGCTCGGCGCCGCCGACTATATCACCAAGCCCGAAAGCGCGCGAGCGATCGGCGCGAACGAGGAATTTCGCCATGAGCTGATCGGGAAGGTCAAGGTCTATGGGCTGGCCGGGCGTGGCGCCGATGCGGCGACTTCGCTGAAATCCGATGCGGCGCCCGCGGCGGCCCGCGCGGCTCCCCGCCTTGTCGATATCGCCGGGCCCGCGCCGACGCAGATCAAGCTCCTCAAGGCCACCGGCATCAGGCCGAACATCCTCGGCATCGGTTCGTCGACCGGGGGGCCGCAAGCGTTGTTCAAGTTCCTCGGCGACCTTAAGGGCCAATTGCGGGTGCCGGTGGTGATCACGCAACACATGCCGGCGACGTTCACGGCCATTCTGGCGGAACATATCGCAAAGGCGACCGGACTAAAGTGCATGGAAGCCCAGGATAATCAGCTCGCCAGGCCCGGAGAAATCTACGTGGCGCCCGGCGGCTATCACCTGACCGTCAGCGCGTCGACGCAGGGACCGATTTTGCACCTCGATCAAAATCCGCCGGAGAATTTCTGTCGTCCGTCGGTCGACCCGCTGTTTCGCAGCCTTGCCAAACATTACGGCAAGCGCGCGCTTTGCGCCGTACTCACCGGGATGGGCCATGACGGTCTCGCGGGAGGGCAAGAGATTGTTAACGCTGGCGGCATGATAGTCGCACAGGATGAAGCTTCCAGTGTCGTTTGGGGGATGCCGGGAGCGGTCGCCAATGCGGGACTGTGCTGCCGCGTTGCGAGTATCGACGCGATCGGCGGCGAGGTCGGCAAGCTGCTGGCAGGAGCGATGGCATGAACGCGAAGGACTTCGAACTCCTCACGACCGTGCTCAAGAAGCGGTCTGGGCTGCAACTGAGCCAGGACAAGATCTATCTCCTGGAGAGCCGCCTGACGCCGCTGGCCCGGCGGCGCGGGATGAACAGCCTGGATGAGCTTTTGGCGCTTCTCCATCGTGGCGCGCCGGAAGATCTGCTCAAGGAAATCACCGAGGCGATGACGACGAACGAGTCGTTCTTCTTCCGCGATCAGACGCCGTTCGACATCTTCCAAAAA
>JAKSBY010000039.1 GCA_022360855.1 Sphingomonadales bacterium
CCTGGAGGCCGCGGGCATTGATTTCAATGGGCGCGGCATCACCGTCGACCGCCGGCTCAGGACCTCCAATCGCAAGGTCTTTGCCGCCGGCGATGTAGCGGGACCCCATCTCTTCACCCACGCCGCCGGCTATCACGCGGGCATCATCATCCGCAACGCGCTCTTCGCCATACCGGCCAAGGTCGACTATGCGGCCATGCCGCACGCCACCTATGCGGAGCCGGAGCTGGCACAGGTCGGCCTCACCGAGGCGGAGGCTCGCGCGACCCACGGCGATGCGGTCAAGGTGACCAAATGGCCGCTCGCCGAGAACGACCGCGCCCGCACCGAGCGCAAGACCGAGGGCCTGATAAAGGTCGTCACCGGCAGGCGCGGACGGATTCTCGGCGCCGGCATCGTCGGCCATGGCGCCGGCGACCTGATCGCGCCCTGGATCCTGGCGATCAATCGAAAGCTTAACATCAACGCCATGGCCGGTATTATTGCTCCCTACCCGACATTCGGGGAAGTCACCAAGCGTGTGGCGGGGGAGTATTTTACCGATGCCCTTTTCAGCCCCAGGACCCGGCGGCTCGTGGGAGTGGTGCAAAAGTTGCCGTAGCCGCCGCGGCAGGCCATGACGGCGGGCCGCCGGCCCCTCTGGTCGAGTCTGTCCTCCAGGCTTTTGATCCTCACCATCATCTTCGTCATGCTGGTGGAGGTGCTGGTCTACGTGCCGTCGGTCTCGCGGCTTCGCCTGACCTTCCTGGAAGAAAAGCTGATCGCCGCGCAGATCGCCGCACTCGCCCTCGAGGAGGCGCCCAACCAGATGATCTCCGACGCGCTTGCGGCGGAGCTTCTGACCAGCGCCGACGTCCGCTCGGTGCTGCTGGTGCGCGAAGACCGGCGGCAGCTCATCCTCTCCGACGGCGGCGATATCACCATCGCCGACACCTACGATCTCAGGAACGCCATGATCCCCGGCCTCATGGTCGATGCCTTCGAGGCGCTGCTGCTGGGCGGCGACCGGTCGATCCTGGTGATCGGGCAACCCGAAGCGGTACGCGCCAACTATGTCGAGATCGTCATCGATGAAGACGCCCTCGTGGCCGCGATGCTGGACTTTTCCACCAACGTGCTCTGGCTCTCGCTGATTATTTCGCTGACCACGGCGGCGCTGATCTACCTCACCCTGAACCGGCAACTGGTCCGCCCGATGCAGCGGGTGATCGCCAGCATGGTGCGTTTTCGCGAGCGCCCGGAAGACACCCGCCAGACCCTGGTGCCCTCGGGCCGGCGCGACGAGATCGGCGACGCCGAAGCCGCCCTGGCGCAGATGCAGGAGGAACTGCGCCAGGCGCTCAACCAGAAGAGCCACCTGGCCAATCTCGGCACGGCGGTAACCAAGATCAATCATGACCTGCGTAACATCCTGGCCACGGCGCAGCTTGCGTCAGAGCGCCTGCGCCGCGTCAGCGACCCGACCATCGAGGCCTTGTCCGAGCGGCTGATCGGCGCCGTCGACCGCGCCATATCCCTCTGCGAGCGGACATTGAACTACGGCAAGGCGGAGGAGCCGCCGCCCAAGAAGCGCACGGTCGAGCTCGAGCCGATCATGGCCGAGGTGGCGGCGGCGCTCGGTCTTGGCGAGGGCGGCGACGTTGGTTTCGAGGTGCGGCTCGACGAAGCGCGCACGGCCCATGCGGACCCGGACCAGCTCTTCCGGGTCCTACTCAATCTCTGCCGGAACGCGCTCGAAGCGATCCGGGAGACAGGCCGGGCCGGGGCCATCTCGGTCGAAACCAGCCAGGGTGAGGACGGCGGGACGGTCCTGCGCATCTCCGATACCGGCCCCGGTCTTTCGGAAAAGGCGCAGGCGAATCTGTTCCAGCCCTTCAAGGGCTCGACCCGCCGCGGCGGCACCGGCCTCGGGCTGGCCACCGCGCGCGAGCTCATCGCCGCCCATGGCGGCACCGTGATCCTCGAAGGCACGGGGCCGGACGGCACCACCTTCCGCATTACCCTGCCCGCGACAGAAGAATTGGCTCAGGCGTCGTGAGCTGGGATCCGGAGCGCTACGCCCGGTTTTCCGAAGAGAGGCTGCGGCCCGCGCTCGACCTTCTGGCGCGGGTCGAGCTCGAAAAGCCCGTACATATCGTCGATCTCGGCTGCGGCTCAGGCGCCGCGCTCCCGGCGCTCGCCGCACGCTGGCCGGACGCCAGGCTGACAGCGGTCGACAGCTCGGCGGAAATGCTCTCCAAAGCGCGGGAGGTCATGTCGAATGCTGAATTCGTCGAGGCCGACGCCGGCCAATGGCGGCCCGCCGAGCCG
>JAKSBY010000686.1 GCA_022360855.1 Sphingomonadales bacterium
GACGAGTGACTTGATCTGCCCTTCCAGGCCCTCGAGCCGGGCGATCTTCTCATCGATGCGCCGCTCGGTGGCTTCGAGAATGCCTTCGCGGATGGCGATTTCGTCGGACCGGCGGTCCAACTCGACCCGGCGCTCGGCCAGATCCTGCAAGAGATCGAGCTCGGAACGGGTCATCAGCGCCGGATCGGTAAATGCCTCGGGCTCGGATGCCGCGGCGACATGCGTGCCGCCTTCCTCGGCATCAGCCGCCGCGCCCTGTTCCGGCGCAGGCTCCGCCGCGGCCGGCTTTTCCTCCGCCGCGAGGGCCGGCTGGCCGATGGTGGCGATGCCGTCGTAAAGCGTCGTGACCTTGACGAACACGAGCGCGCCGGCGGTCAGGGCGACAACGGGGAAAAGGCTGAATCGGCTCATTTTTCCGTCCCTACCGGGCTTCGCGCAGCGCTTCGAGGATTTCCCGCTTGGCGGCAAGGCCGTCCTCCGGGACATCGTCTTCGAAGAGCTCGTCATTGGCGGCGGCCAAAGACTGTTTGTGGCGCAACCCGTCGACGCCGCTTTCGATACGGCCGGCCAGGCTGTCCGCCGCCTCGGTGATCAATGACAGCTCGTCGGCCAATCCTTGAGCGCGGGTGATGGTTTCCGTCAGGGTTTCTTCTGCGGCCGCGCCTTCGGATTTGAGGTGCAGCACCGACTGCTGCGCCTGCTCTACCGCCGCATTGAGTTTGGCGATCAGGCCGCGCAGTTCGTCCTGTCCGGACCGCATTGCGCCGAGGCGCCTGCTGATGACGAAGCAACTGGCGATCACGCCGATCAGCAACACGGCCAGAAGGCCTTCCAGAACCAGATCAATCATAAGCGCGGCGCTCCATCGACTTGCTTCGTTCCACCCGAATAGCGATGCGCTTGCCGGCGCGGCCCATGCGGCCTTCCACCATGGGGATGCCGCCGCAGCGCACATCGATCGCGTCGTCGGGGGTCTTGTTGAAAATCAGGGTCTGACCGACTTCGAGATTCATCACTTCACGCAGGGTCAGACTTTGCTCGTCCAATACCGCGGTAAGCGGCACTTCGGTCTGCCAGAGCTCGGCTGCCAGATGGCTCTCCCAGATCGTGTCACGGCCGAATTTTTCGCCCATGAAGCGCTGCAGCAGCAATTCGCGGATCGGCTCCAGAGTGGCGTAGGGATAAAGCATCTCCAGCCGCCCGCCGCGGTCTTCCATATCCACCCTGAGCTTGATCAGGATGGCGGCGTTGGGCGGGCGGGCGATGGTCGCGAAGCGGGGATTGGTCTCCAGCCGGTCGAACGAGAAGTTGACCGGGCTCAACGGCTCGAAGGCGGCGCTCATGTCCTTGAGCACGACGGAGATCATCCGCTCGATCAAATTCTGCTCGATGGTCGTGTAGGGCCGGCCCTCGATGCGCATGGCCGCGGTGCCGCGCCGGCCACCCAGAAGCACGTCCACCACAGAATAGATCAGGTTGGAATCGATGGTCATCAGACCGTAATTGTCCCACTGCTCGGCGCGAAAGACGGCCAGCATGGCCGGCAGCGGGATCGAGTTGAGATAATCGCCGAAGCGCACCGAGGTGATGTTGTCGAGCGAGACCTCGATATTGTCGGAGGTGAAATTGCGCAAAGACGTCGACATCATGCGCACCATGCGATCGAAGATGATGTCGAGCATGGGCAGGCGCTCATAGGCGACGAGCGCGCTGTTGATCAGCGCGTGAATGCCGCGCTTGTCGCCCTCTTCCTCGCCGCCGTCGAAGCCGAGCAGGCTGTCGATTTCATCCTGATCGAGGACCCGGCCTGAGCCCTCTTCGGCGAAGCCCTGCTCGCCCTCGCCACCGTCCTCGCCGCCTTCGCCACCGCCGTCGCCTTCGTCGCCGTCGGCGCCTTCCTCGGCCATGGCCTCCCATTCGGCCATCATGGCTTCTTCGTCGACGGCGCCTTCTTGCTCTTCTTCACTCATTGCAAACTACTCGGATAAAATTTCGCCTGCGCTACTGAACGATCATTTCCTTGAACAGCACGTCGTTGACCTGGGCCGGTGCGACGGCCGTGTTGACCCGTGCCAGGAGCTCCTCCTTGAGACGGAACATGCCGGCCGAGCCGTTGAGGTCTTCCAGCCTGAGCTCGCGCAGATAGATCTGAAAATTGTCTATGACCCGGGGCAGCTTTTCTTCGATTTCCAGGCGGGCGCTTTCCTGCTCGATCTCGAGCGCGACCGTGACCTTGAGGTAGCTCGCCTTGCGGCCGCCGGTGTTCAGGTTGACCAGCATCTCCGGGATGTCGATGAAGACAAGCTGGGTCTCTTCCTCGACCTCCACCTCGGCTTCGGCGTGTTCCTCCTCGCCGCCGCCGGCAAACATGAAGTAGCCTCCGCCGCCGGCAAGCAGCAACACGACCGGCAAGGCGAAGAGGATGATCTTCTTGCCGCTCAGCCGCTTTTTTTCCAGGCCTTCGGTGACGTCGCCGTCCAGCTCGTCTTCGGCCTCGATATCTTCTTCTTCAGCCATGTCATCCCCTGTGCCGCGCGTATTTGGTGCCAAAGGCCAAGCCGGCCCGTGGCGCTGACGCCCGAACTCTTCAAAAAACGTAAATTGAGATCGTTAATAACGGGTGAAATGGGGCCGGCTCCCGAACCACCGCCTCGGCGCCCTTCAGACGGCAAATCTTGCCGCTAGCGGCACGTCTTACCCGCCAATAGCTGCCGCCACGCGGCATCCTTTCCGATACAAGCCTTTGAATTCATTACGAAAAACAGTTTGGCACGGTCTGTGCAAGGCGCTCGTCAGGTTTATCGCAGGCCCAAAAAGGAGCTTCGTGATGGATACCACGCTGTATGTAGGTCTATCGCATCAAACGGCGATGCGGCGAAAACTCGATGTTGTCGCTAATAATATCGCCAACATGAACACCACCGCTTTCCGCAAGGAGAGCATCATGTTCCAGGACTTCGTCATGCAAATGCAGGGCACGGCGAACCCGGAGCTGAAAGACGTCTCCTACGTGCTCGACTACGGTCTGTTGCGCCATCTCTCGGATGGCCAGATGGTGGCCACGGCCAATCCGCTGGACGTCGCGATCTCCGGCCCGGGCTACTTCACGGTCGAGAACGAAAACGGCGACACCTACTACACCCGAAACGGCCACTTCACGCTCAGTAACAATGGCTATCTGACGACGAGTGCCGGCTATTACCTTTTGGACGAGAACGGTAACCGCATCGCCATTGCGGCCGAAGATTCGAACCTGGAATTCGCCGGCGACGGCTCTTTGAGCACACGCGACGGCGTGCTGACCAAGATTACGGTCGTCGATTTCCCCGACACTCAGAACCTCAAGAAGATCGGCGACACCCTGTTCCAGACCGACCAGGCACCGACGCCGTCGGAGGGGGCTCGGCTGGCCCAGGGCATGATCGAAGGCTCCAACGTCAATCCGATTCACGAGGTGACGGAGATGATCGATGTGCTCCGCAGCTACCAGTCAACCGAGCGCATGCTCAACAACTATCAGGAGATGCGCCAGCGCGCCATCACCGATCTCGGCAAGGTCAACTAGCGCCGGCCGCAAGACAGTCACGAGAAGGACCAGACCATGAAAGCTCTCTCCATCGCCGCAACGGGCATGCTGTCGCAGCAGCTCAATGTTGAGGTCATCTCCAACAACATTGCCAATCTCAACACCACCGCGTTCAAGCGCAGGCGGGCCGAGTTTCAGGATCTCTTGTACCAGACCCTGGAGCGCGTCGGCGCGACCTCGTCCGACACCGGCACCGTCGTGCCCTCGGGCATCCAGGTCGGCGTCGGCGTGAAGGCGGGCGCGGTCTACAGTATCACCGAGCAGGGCAACCTCGTCTCCACCGACAACACCTTCGACCTGGCGGTCAACGGCCGCGGCTATTTCCGGGTCGAGCTGCCCAACGGCGAGACCGCCTATACGCGGTCGGGCTCGTTCCAGCTTTCGCCTCAGGGCCAGCTCGTGACGCCGCAGGGCTTCATCGTGGAGCCCGGGATCACCGTGCCGCAGGACTCGGTGGACGTGTCGATCAACCGCACCGGTGAGATTCAGGTGAAGATCCCGGGCCAGGTCGATCCGCAGACGGTCGGCCAGCTCGACATCGCCATCTTCCCCAATGAAGTGGGCCTGGAGGCGATCGGCGAAAACCTGCTTCTGGAATCGCCTGCCTCCGGTCAGGCGGTGACGGGCGTGCCGGAATCGCCGGGCTTCGGCAGCATCGTCCAGGGCTTCCTAGAGACCTCCAACGTGAATGCGGTCTCGGAGATTACCAATCTGATCACCGCGCAGCGGGCCTATGAAATGAACTCCAAGGTGATCACCACAGCCGACGAGATGATGAACGTCACCTCGAGCCTGAGATAGTGGCGCGGCCGGGAGTTAAGGACATGAGCAGCATCCATACGCTTCTTCGCACGATTTCCCTGGGCGTGCTCGCCGGCGTGCTGGTGGCCGGCGCCAAGCTGGCCGCGGC
>JAKSBY010000505.1 GCA_022360855.1 Sphingomonadales bacterium
GACCTCGCCTGGTCGTATGCGGAGAAGATCAAATAGGCAGCCAGCCTATTCCACGGCCGCTACGTCGCGCCGTAGCTTGGCGGCCAAGTGAATGGCGCGGCGGATGCGCGGATAGGTGCCGCAGCGGCAGATATTGGTGATGGCGGCGTCGATGTCTTCGTCGGTGGGCTCTGGAACCTCTTCCAGAAGCGCCGCGGTGGCCATGATCATGCCCGGCTGGCAATAGCCGCATTGCGGCACCTGCTCGGCGACCCAGGCCTTTTGAACCGGGTGCGACTGATCGCCAGACAGGCCCTCGATGGTGGTTACCGCCATCCCGGCGATATCGCCGACGCCGACCGAGCAGGAGCGGGTCGCGATGCCGTCGACATGCACGGTGCAGGCGCCGCAAAATGCGATGCCGCAGCCGAATTTGGTGCCGGTGAGGTCGAAATGATCGCGCAGCACCCAGAGCAGCGGCGTCGCCGGGTCCACGTCCTTCTCGACCGCCGTTCCGTTCAAGACAAATGCAACCATCGTCGCTCTCCGGCCGCGGGTAAAATCGCTCCTGGCAGCATATCAGCTTTGCCGGCATATGCTATAGGGAGGCCGACGGTGGAGGTTGCCATGCGGCAGGAACAGACGGAACTCACCTTCGAGACGCCCGGCGTCGGCTTCGTCGACATCACCCGCGCCGTGGCCGGTTTCGTCACGGAGAGCGGCATCGCCGAGGGCCTCGTGACGCTCTTTCTGCGCCATACCTCCGCCTCGCTGGTGATCCAGGAAAACGCCGACCCGGACGTGCTCGAAGACCTGACCGACTTCCTCGCCCGGCTCGCGCCCTGGGACGGCAGCTACCGGCACGGCACCGAGGGCCCCGACGACATGCCCGCGCATATCCGCGCCGCGCTGACGCAAAGCCAGCTCTCGATCCCGGTCGCCGATGGCTGCTTGACGCTCGGCACCTGGCAGAGCATCTATGTGGCCGAACACCGCGCCCGGGCGCATACCCGGCGCGTAAGGCTGCACATTATCGGCGATTGAGGGTCAAAAGTCGTAGACCAGCGTTGCCTTGGTCGTTGTATTCGTGTTGGCTGCGCCCGCCGGAACGTTCGAATCGTAGCGGTAGTTGAAGCTCAGCTTGGCGCTCAACGAGGCATTGATGGCGGTCGACAGCTCGGCGGTGCTATCGAGCGTGAACCGCTCGGTGCCGGTCAACGCGTTCGTTACGTTTTCGAAACTGGCGGCCTCGCTGATCTGCCAGCTGTAGTCGCTGGACAGCCGACCCAACACTTCGACCTCCGTGCCGTTGGCGGCCAGCTTGGTTTGCCGGACGCCGGGGCCGCCTTCCACCGACCATTTATGCCTGGGCCGGTCGAGAAGAGCGTAGCCGAAGCCGATATTCTCGATCAGGCGATAGTCGAACCCCGAGAGCCTGTCCACGTCGATCTGGACGTAGCCGAACAGGAAGGCGCGCTCCCATTTGTTCCAACTGACCTGATACTCCCCCAGATAGCGCTCCTTTGAGGTCTGCCCGCCCCGGCGGGCGATATCGAGAGAGGCGCCGAAGGCATGCGAAAGCGCGCCCATGTCCCGCGCCAGTTCGATCCCGAGAAAAAGCGACCTCTGATCGGAATCGCCGGAGTTAAGGGCCAGTCCGAGCTCCGCGTCGCCCTCCCAGGCGGCGAGGTCGAAAAACCCGGAAGCCGGCGAGACAACCTTGCCGGCCAGCACTTCGGATTGCGCCACCACCGGGCTTGCAGCGGGCCCGGACGTGATGACAGCCACATTTTGAAACTGGGCGGCCACCGCCGCGTCGAGAGCACTTGCATAGTCGGGCGCGAGCGCGCGGGCATGCCGATAAAGCGCGTCGGCCAGATCCGGCGCCGCCTCCATGGCGATCAGGACGGCGGGCACGAAATGGGCGCCGTCATCGCGCTTGAGCGCGCTGTCGAGAAGCGCGGGATAGGGTGCGGGGAGCTGGGTCTCCTCCGCGACGCCTGATTGACAGATCAGCAAAGCAAGCAGAATGCCGTGAAGCGGCGTGAAACGTCGTGCCATAGGGAGATTCTCGCGAAGACTTGGTGACGTCAAAGGAACCGCGTCATCGCTAGCGGAAACGTCCGCCCACCGCAACCGCTAACGGAACGTCTCGTGCAACCGCTCTTGCGCGGCCGTATCCAACCTCTGTAGACAGAAAGAAAAGTGTCGTCCGGCACGCCAAAGAGGGGACCGAGCTTCTTATGCCTGTCGCGTTTGTAACCGGGGCCACCGGCTTTTTGGGACGCCACCTCATCGAGTGCCTGGTCGAGGAAGGCTGGGAAGCGGTCGTTCTCCATCGCGCCGGATCTGAGGTGGACGCGCTCGCCGCTCTCGGCGTCGAATTGCGGCAGGGCGACGTCACCAAGGGCGCGACGCTGCGCAATGTGGTTCCCGAACACGCGGACTGCGTGTTTCACATGGCTGCCGATACGTCGACCTGGAAGAAACACAGAAAGCGCCAGCGGCGGATCAATGTCGTCGGCACACGCAACATGGTGCACGCGGCGCTCGATGCCGGCGTAAAGCGCTTCGTTCACACCTCGACCGTGGCCGTGTTCGGTGCCCAGCCGGGCCTCATCGACGAGTCGGCCAGGCATCTCGGCGAAACCTCCTGGGTCGGCTATGTGCAGACCAAGGCGAAGGCCGAATTGGTGGTGAAGACCGCGGTGCATCGCGGGCTCGATGCGGTAATCTGCAATCCTGCGCATATTCTCGGCCCTTACGACACCACCGGATGGGCGCAGCTTTTTCCAAGGGTGGATCGCGGCAATCTGCCGGGTATTCCGCCGGGCGCCGGCTGTTTCGCCAATGCCCGTGAAGTCGCCCGCGCCCATATCGGCGCGGCCGAGCGGGGCAAGACCGGCCAAAACTACATTCTCGGCGGCCCCTATCACAGCTTTGCCGAGGTGATCGGTGAGATCGCC
>JAKSBY010000450.1 GCA_022360855.1 Sphingomonadales bacterium
AGGCGCCCGACCACCACATCATCTTTTGCGCCTCTTTCCGGCCGGTGCGGCATATGCTGTCGATGCCGGGCCGCGTCGCCAGTACGAGCAGACCGCTGGCCAAGGCCATGCGCCAAAAAGCGGTGGCGCTCGGCCCGGCGTCGCTGAAGCGCACGAAAATCGGCACCAGACCGATCAGGAGCGCGCCGCCGACGAGCGCCAGCACCTCTCTCACGGCGCGCGGCCCATGATCCGGCGATACGCGGCCGGATCGGTCACGCCCTCGGTTCCGATCAACAGGACCCGCGACGCGGCATCCAGGCCGAGCGCGTCTTTCACCGCCGGCTGCCCCATGGCCCAGCGCAGCGCCGCCAGACCCGCACCCGCGCACTCGCCGGCGCGGATGGCCTGCCCGTCAATGGTTAGGTCGTTGAGGGTCCGCATGGCCGCGATAGCGGCAGCGTCGGGGATCGTCACGAACCCGTCGGCCGCCACTTTAAGAATATCCCACGCGATCAGGGAGGGCTCGCCGCACGCCATGCCGAGCATGACGGAATCGAGCCCGCCCTCCGCTACGCACAGCTCCCCTGCCCGCGCACTGGCGAGCAGACAGGCCGCATCCTCGGGCTCGACCACCACGACCACCGGCCGCTTTTCGCCGAAGCGCGCTGCCAGATAGCCGGCCATGGCCGCCGCGAGGCCGCCGACGCCGCCCTGGACGAACAGGTGCGTCGGCATCCTCACCGCCGGCAAGTCCGCCTCCACCTCGCGCAGGAGAAGCGTGTAGCCCTGCATGACATGCAGCGGGATCTCCGTATAGCCCGGATAGGAGGTATCGGAGACAACGGTCCAGCCCTCGGCCGCGGCACGGCGGGCCGCTTCGCGCACGGAGTCGTCATAGTCGCCGTCCACGCGGACGATCTCGGCGCCATAGGCGGCAATGGCGTCGGCCCGGTCCTGCCCGACACCGCGGTGTACGAAGATGACGGCCCGGCAGCCGAACAGGCGCGCACCCCAGGCCACGGAACGGCCGTGGTTGCCCGCCGTGGCGCAGGCGACCGTGACCTCCGAGGCCGGGGACGGGCCATCACTGGCCATGGCCGCCTGCAGGACCCGATCGACCGCGTAGGCGCCGCCCAGGGCCTTGAAGCTGCCGAGCCCGAAACGGCCGGCTTCGTCCTTGTAGAACAGACCGGCAAGCCCGAGCTCCCCGGCAAGCTCGCCCAGCGAACGCAGCGGCGTGGCCGCGTAGCCGGGCCATGCGCTGATCACGGCCGTGGCTTCGGCCGCCCCGTCGGCCAGCTTCCCGACCGCCTCAGGCAGTCTGCCGGCCGCCGGGTTGCGGAAAAAATCGAATCCCCGCGCCATGCCGAGTCAGCTCAGGACGCGGTTCTTGAGCGACGGCAGGTCGCCCCGCACCCGGTCCTGATAGGCGAAATCCAGCTCCGCGGCGAAGAAGCCGACGCCGTCCCGCGCCCGGCCGATGACCGTGCCCCAGGGATCGACGATCATGGAGTTGCCGCAGGAGGCCCGCTCGACGCCGTCCTCCACATAGGGGCCGGTCTGGTTAGGCGCCACCAGGTAGCATTGGCTTTCGATGGCGCGCGCCCGGCACAGCACCTCCCAATGGTCCTTGCCCGTCATCAAGGTGAAGGCCGCCGGCGCAAAGATAAGCTTGGCGCCGGCCTTGACCAGGGAGATGTAAAGCTCGGGGAAACGCAGATCGTAGCAGATGGTCGCGCCTACGGCGATGCCGGCCATGTCGAAGGTGACGATCTCTTCGCCCGGCGTATAGGTGGCGGACTCGTGAAAGACCTTGCCGTCCGGCGTGACCACGTCGAACATGTGGATCTTGCGATACCGCGCGATCAATGTACCGGACGGATCGAAGACCAGGGTGGTGTTGTAATATTTGTCCCCATCGCGCTCGGCCATGCTGCCGCCATAGACAAAGACGCCGTGATTCGTGGCCGCGTTTTGCAGCATTTCAAAGGCCGGGCCGTCCGGCACGGTCTCCGCCGCCTGCTTGGCTCCGTCCACGGTGCCGCCCAGATAGGTAAAGAGCTCGGGCAAGACGACGATATCCGGCTTGGTCGCCTCCAGCGCCTCCTGCAGCAGGCTCCGCGCCTGGGCGAGATTGGCGTCTTTGTCGTCTTGCGAATTCATTTGAATGACGCAGATTTTCATAGCTTCCTGCCTTTCATACGCGGCCGGGGCCCGCCAGCCGGTACTGTCCGTTGTCGGCAACCAGCCGCGGCGCCGCGTCCAACAACGTGCGGGTATAGCTGTGGGACGGGCTGTCGAAAATCCGGTCGCGCGGACCCTGTTCCACGATCTCCCCACGATAGAGCACCACGACCCGGTCGGCGATCTGCTCCACCACGGCCAGGTCGTGGGAGATGAACAGGCAGGCAAACCCGCGCGCGGAGCGCAGCCGCTCGAGGAGCGCCAGGATCTCCGCCTGCACCGTTACGTCGAGCGCCGAAACCGGTTCGTCGGCGACGACGAATTGCGGATCGGAAATCAGCGCGCGGGCGATGTTCACCCGCTGGCGCTGACCGCCCGAAAGCTGATGCGGGAAGCGCTCGGCATAGTCGGGGCCGAGGCCGACGTCGTCCAATACCCGGAGCATGCGGCGGCGCGCCTCCGGCTTGGGACACCGCTCATGGCGCAGCCCTTCGAGAATGATGGCGCCGACGCGCATACGGGGGTCCAGCGCCGAATAGGGATCCTGGAACACCATCTGGAAGCCGCGGCGCACCGCCCTGAGCGCCTCGCCCTGCAGGTGGGTAATGTCCGCGCCGGCAAAGGTAATCCGGCCTGCAGCGCTCGGGATCAGGCGCAGGATGGCTTTTGCCAACGTCGTCTTGCCGGAGCCGGATTCGCCGACCACCGCGACCATCTCGCCGCGACGGACCGTGAGGCACGCCTTGTGAACGACCCGCACGGTTGCCGGCGGAGACCAGGGCAACGGCCGCCCCCCGGCATAGTCCACCGCCAGGTCGGCAACCTGCAGCAGAGGTTCGCCGGCCGCTTCGGCGGCTCTGTCGCGGCGCTGCGGCGTTGCCGCCAGCAGGCTTCGGGTATAGGGATGTTTCTGCTGCCGCAAGATATCGCCGACCCGGCCCTCCTCGACCATCTCTCCCTGCCGCATGATGCCGATTCTTTCGGCGTATTCGGCGACCACGGCCAGATCATGCGTAATCAGCAGCACGGCGCTGCCGATGTCCCGGGCCGCGCCGACCATCAGGTCGAGGACCTTGCGTTGAATGACCACGTCCAGCGCCGTCGTGGGCTCGTCGGCGATCAGCAGGTCCGGCTTCAGGGCCAGGACCCCGGCCAGCAGGATGCGCTGGCGCATGCCGCCGGAAAACTGGTGCGGGTACTTCTTCAGGCTCTCGCGGGCGGACGGGATTTGCAGCCGCTCCAGCATGTCGGTGGCGCGCGACCGCGCGGTCTCGGCGTCCAGCCCCTCGTGCCGGCAAAGTGCCTCGGTCAGCTGCCGGCCGATGGTCAGCGCCGGGTTGAGGGAGGTCATAGGCTCCTGAAAGGCCATGCCGATCCTGGCGCCGCGAATCGCACACATATCGGCCTCGGAAAGGCCCAGAAGGTCCGTGCCGGCAAACAGCGCCTCGCCGCCGGTCACCGCGGTGCCGGGCGGCAGAAGCCGCAGGATTGCCCGCGACGTCATGGTCTTTCCCGAACCGGATTCGCCGACCAGCGCATAGGTCTCGCCGGCGCCGACGGTGAAGGATACGCCATCCAGGATCGGCGGCGCCCCGGCCGGCGCGCGCACCGCCCGCATGCTCAGGTTCCGGATATCGAGGACGGGCCCGGTCATGTGCCGGCCAGCCTCGGGTCGAACCGGTCGCGCAGGGCGTCGCCGAAAAGGTTGAAGCCGAGCAGGATCAGCGAAATAGCGATCCCGGGAAAGGTTGCCAGCCAGGGCGCGATGGAGAAGTAAGAGCGCGAGTCCGCCAGCATGCCGCCGAGGCTGGGATAAGGCGGCGGGACCCCGAGGCCGAGGAAGCTGAGCGCGCTCTCGGTCAGAATGGCGAGCGCCAGGAAAGCCGTCGCCAGGATGACCAGGGAGCTGACGCAGTTGGGCACCACATGGCGCAAGATGGTGAAGAGGCCGCCGTTGCCCATCACCCGCGACGCCTCCACATACTCCTTCTCGCGGATGGAGAGCGCGCTGCCGCGCACGACGCGCGCCACATTGGGCGTGTAGGCCAGCCCGAGGGCGAGGACGACGCCGTATTTGCCGGGGCCGAGGACGCTCAGGATGGCGAGGGCTAACAAAAGGCTGGGCAGGGCCATGAAGGCGTCCATGACCGTCATGACGACGCGGTCCGTCCAGCCGGAGCAATATCCGGCCACCGCGCCGATGGCGGTGCCGAATACGATGGCGAAGCCCACGGTCAGCAGGCTGACATAGAGGCTGACCCCGGCGGCGGCCAGGATGCGGCTGAACACATCGCGGCCGAACTGGTCGGTGCCGAACCAGTGCGCGGCGGAGGGCGCCGCCAGGCGCGCCTCAAAATTCAGGCTCACCGGGTCATGGGGCGGCGCGACCTCGCCCCACAGGGTCAGCAGGACGGCCACGGACAACAGCGCCAGACCGATGGCGGCATTGGGCCGCCGCAGGTACCAGGGCAGCCCTGCCATCACAGCCGCACCCGGGGATCGAACACCGGATACAGGAGATCGACCGTCAGATTGACCGCCACATAGGTCAAAGCGACAAACAACAGAACGCCCTGAACGACCCCGTAGTCGCGGGCATAGATGCTGTCTACCAGCAGCCGGCCAATACCCGGCAGGGTGAACACGGTCTCGATCACGGCGACGCCGCCCAGCAGCGAGCCCAGCATCAGGCCCATCAAGGTCAAGGTCGGCGCAAAGGCGTTCTTGAACACATGGCGCGCCAGGACGACCCGCTCGGGCAGCCCCTTGGCCCGGGCGTGGGTGACGTATTCCTGGCGCAGTACCTCGATGGTGCTGGCCCGCATCATCCGGGTCAGCGTGGCGACCTCGATGAACACAACGGCGAGAACCGGCATGATCAGATATTCCAGGCCGGCCGCCAGGTCGTCGGCGACGGAGACGTAGCCAACCGTCGGCAGCCAATCCAGATAGATACCGAAGGCGAGAATGAGCATCAGCCCCATCCAGAAGCTGGGGATGGACAGGAAGATGTTCATGATCAGCACGACGGCGAAATCGGCCGGCGTGTTGTGGCGCCAGCCGGCGAAGAGCCCCGCCGGCACCGCGGCCAGGAGCGCCAGCGCCATTGCCACCAGCACCACCTGCGCGGTGACCGGAAAGCGGGCGGCAATGGCCTCGGTGACCGGCTGGCCGGTCATGACCGAGCGGCCGAGATCGCCGCTCAGTACATTACCGAGCCAAAGGAAATACTGCACCGCATAGGGCCGGTCGAGGCCGAGCTCGCGGCGCGCCTCGTCGAGCGCGGCGGCGTCCGCCAGGTCACCGACCATGAACACGGCCGGGTCGCCGGGCACCATGCGGATGAGCGCGAAAATAACGACCGACAGGATCGCCAAGGTCGGCACCGTGAGCAGGAGCTTACCGAAGACGTAGCGCATCATGGCCGCCTCTCCGCCTGCCTTTCCACACCCCACAGACGCGGCCGGCCCGTCGACCAAGGCCGATAGCCGACGACACCGGCGCGCACGGCATCGACCTCGAACCTGTTGAAGAGCCCGACGATGGGCACCTCCTCGATCATCAGCGCGTGAATCTCTTCGAATATCTGTTTCTGCGCACCCCCGTCCACGAGCTGGTCCGCCGCCGCGCTCAGCTCCAACGCCGCTTCGCTTTCCCACTGATAAGACGCGCTCCGGTCCTTGCTGCCGAGAATCGTCGCATAGTTGAGGACCGGATGGGTGCGGCCGGAATAGCCGAAGGAGCCGAGCTCGAAATCGCCGGAGAAATAGTTGCCGAGCTGGGTCGCCCAGTCGACCACCTCCAGGCGCACATCCATGCCCACGGCCACCAGCATGGCCTGCACGGCGACGGCCGTATCGAACATGAAGGAATATTTGCGGTTGGTCTGCAGCCGCAGGACCTGCCCGTCATACCCGGCGGCGCGCAGCAGGGCCCTGGCGCGTTCCGGGTCGTAAGCGATGCCCTGATCGTGCGCCTCGGTATGGAAGCGGCTGATATACGGAACGGCGGAGGGGTTTGCCCTGGCATGATCGAAACTGGCGATGGCGGTGACCTGCTCGATGTTGATGGCATGCGCGATCGCTTGCCGGATGCGCAGGTCCTCAAGCAACGGATGCCGCGTCTGCATTAGAAGCACTTCCCAGTAGAGCAGGTCGGCGGCTTCGGTGTGGACATCCGGAACCCGCTCCAGCTCCGACACGAGATGCAGGGGAACATTCGGCAGAATATCGATATCGCCGCTCAGGAGGCCGGCCTGGGCAATGGCCGGATCGGGCACCACCATGAAGCGCAGCACCGGCGCAAGCGCAATCCGGGCGCCGGCATATCCGCTGGGCGGCTCGGGCCGCGGGCTGTAGCCGTCGAAGCGGCGGAGTTCGATATACTCGCCCCGGCGCCACTCGGCCAGTTCATAGGGCCCGGTGCCGATGGGATGGCCGAAGCTGCCGTCGGGCAAAACGGACTCCGGATGCAGGATCGCCGTCAGGCATTGCACATTCGCCATGCGGTCGAGAAACACCGCCGACGGCCGGGCCAGCTCGAAGACAATGCCGCCGTCCCCGTCAATCGTGACACTCTCGATCTTCGCGCCCTGATTGGCGCTGCCGTCGTACCACGCGCGGCACCGCCATCCGGTCTGGGGATCGAGCATCCGCCGCCAGCTCCAGACCACGTGATCGGCGGTGACTTTCTCACCGTTGTGAAAGATGAGATCCGGCCGCAGCCGGAATTCGTAGCGGGTGAGGTCTTCCGAAACGGTCACGCTCTCGGCCAGCATGGGCTGAACGTTCAGGTCCGCGTCGTAAGCCACCAGGGATTCGAAGATATGGTGGTGCACCGTATCGGTATCCCCGTCGCGGGTGACGCCTGGGTTGAAGCCACGGATATCGCCGTGCAGCGCCAGGCGCAAAACCTGGTCCGCCGCCAAAGCCGGGCCGGCGAGGCAAAACGCGCAGAGAAGCAAAGCGGCCCTAATCAAAGCCGTACTCCATGTACCGGGCTCCGTCATAGGGCGCCGGTGCGATCCACATCTTGCCCGCGGTGGTGTCCATGATCAGCGACGCCACTGTGGCGGAGGCGGCGCCGTCCGCCCGCTCCGCCGGCGCGCGGCAGATCGCGTCCGGCGCGCCGTAGCGGTCCGCGAAGGCCGTGACGAAGGTGTCTTTCGTGATGCGGCCCCGCTCGGCTTCAAGGGCCGCCATCATGCGCCGGTCCCGATACAGGGTTTCAGGATGACGGGCGAGGCCGATATCATCCACATGACCTCGGGCAACCGGGTCCTTGAAGTGGTTGGAGTGGGTCAGCAGGCCGCGCTCAGGAACCATCCAGAAGACGTGTTTCGGCGTCGCCTCGAAGCAGAAGGCCTCGCCGTCCCGCTGGCTGATGATAATTGCGTGGGAGCAGGAGCGGGCGCTCTGCAGCAGGACGCCGGCGGCGCCCGCCAGGCTCGTCTGCATCAGCATGTTGCGGCGCATGATCGGCGTCGGCACGCCGTTGGCGGCGAGATCGTCCGGCGTTTGTAGGCCGTTGGCGGTGAGCGCGACGCCGGCGGTGTTCATGCCGTGACGCGCCAGTTGACCCGCCTCGCAGAAGATCAGAGCCTGGTGACCGTCAGCCCCTTTCAGATGCAGCACCACGGAGGTCTCCACGCAACCGGGGCGCCAGTCCCAGTTCTGCCCATGCAGGGTGTGGCCGTCCCGCGTCGCCTCGGGCAGGGCGAGACCGGCCGTGCATCCGTCCGGGCCGCCCTGGGTCAGCTCCGTCCGCGCATTGAGCAGGACGATGGCCTCCACCGGTTGCTCCGCCCCCTCGGCGATGGCGCGGATCTCCTCGGCAAGATCGGCATCGAAGCCCTCCAAGGCCGGCGCGTAGCGGGCGGCGGTCTCCAGCGCCCTGCCCCACTCCAGCCCGCGCCGGGCGAAGTCCTCGCGATAGACTTCCAGCCCCCTGGCAATCCGCTCGCCGGCGGCACGGCCGTAGGCCCGGCCACGCGTTGCGGCATCGCCCTCCAGCGCCAGCAGTGGAAACGGCTCAGCCACGGGCCAGCTCGACGGCAAAGAAGGCCTTGACCGGCTCGACGATGCCGTAGCCGTCATGGCCGACGCCGGGCACTTCTTCGTAAGCCACTCGGATGCCGCTCTCCTCGAAGCTGCGGCGCAGGGCACCGAGCCTGTCGATGCGGGTCCTGCCGGCATCGTTCACGCCGTCCATCCAGTACCGGCTCTCCTGCTTGACGGTGATCTCCCAGGTCTCGGTATCCTCGGCGCCGATGATCATCTGTACCGGTACGGCGCGCATGGCGTCCCGGGCCAGCGGCTGGCCGAAAACGGTCTCCATGTCCGCCACGCCGCAATGCCAGGGCCGCGCGGCATCGAGCAAGGTCACCATCCCCGGCGCCCCGACCGACAGCGCGCGTACCCGCCCGGCATGCAGGTAGAAGAACCGGTGGACGAAATGGCCGCCGCCGGAAAACCCGTGCAGCAGGAATCTGTCACCGGCCACACCGAAACGCTCGGCAATCTCGTCGACCATGGCTAGCAGGATATGATCGTAGCGCAGGCCGCCCTCCGCGATGAGGAACTTGTAGCTGGACTGATCCTCCGGGTCGGTGATGCCCACCGGAAATAGGGGCGCCAGAATCACGGCCCCGTGCTCCTCGGCAAAATCCACAAAAAGGTCACGGTAGATGTGGGGCGTGCGCGCCGAACCGTGAATCAAGACGCACAACGCATAAGCCGACGCCCGCGCGGGATCGAAGTTCTTCGGGAAATACAGAAAATAGCCGAACCGCGGATCGGCCTGGCAGGCCCGATACGCGGCAGCGCCTTTCTCATAATAGCCGAGTTCTTGCTTCATCTCACCGTACCACCCGAGCCTGACCTCTAATATGAATGGTATAATATAGCTATAAAAGACCAGTCAATTACTCAAATGCGAACCGACGGCTTTTTTCGAATGCGCCGCCTGGCCAGCCACAACAGGAAGCCGGCGACCGCCAGTACCACCAAGGCCACTCCCATGACGGCGCTGAGCCAGCGGCCCAGCGGTCCCACGGCAAACTGCGTGTGGATAGGGTAGAGCCAGTCCAGAACCGTCGCCACAGCGGGCCGGTCCGCCGTATCGCTGCGCCACAGTACCGCGCCGCTGAACGGGTCCATGACGATCTGCACCGGCGGCGCGGTGGATGCCGCATCGCCGGCATGGAACAGGAAGCGATAGGGAAGTCCGGTGGCACCCAGAAAGCGGATATCACGCCGGTTCAGGCCGGGCGCCTCGGCCCCGGCCTTGCTGACAAGCCGGTCGACCGGCAAGGCATCGCCGGCCACCCGCCCGGCAACGGCGACCGCGGGTATTGGGGGAACCATGGCGGCCCGCATCTCTTGCACGTAGGCCAGGCCGACGCCGGTGGCCGCCGTCGCCAGCAGCAGCACGGAAAAACCCAGCCCGGTGATCTTGTGCACGTCGAACCACCGCCTGACCGGCGGCGCAGTCCACTTCACCTTCAGGCCCTTGGCCAGCCGACCCCTGCCCGGCCACCAGAGGACCACGCCGATTATCGTGGTGATCAGAAGGGCGCCGGCAAGGAGGCCATTCACCCATCTGCCGACGGTGCCGAACAAAAGGTCGTGGTGAACCCGGAAGACCCAGTGCATCAGCATTGCAGTCCCGCTTTCCGCCAGCGCCACCTCCCCCGAGGCGGCTCCGGGAACCGGAACATGAAATTCCAGGCCATGCGGCGCTTGCACATGCACGAGCGCCGGGCGGCCGCCGTGATCGAAATCGATCCGTTTGACATGGCTGCCGGGCGGCGCCCGGTCCACAAGCGCCGAGACCTCGGCAGCCGGCGGCGCCGAGCTCGCCAGGCGCACCAGATCGTCACGGAACTGCAGCACGGTGCCGGTCAGGGCCTGAAGCGCGATAAGCAGCCCCAGCGTCAGCCCGAGCCATTTGTGAATCGCCGTCAGAGTCCGCCTGCTCACATTTCCAACTCAAACGCTTGCGCCACCCGGAAAAACAAGGGGCGCGGTCCCTTGCGACCGCGCCCCAACCCTGGTCGGTGTCTCGCTAATAGCTGATCGAATAGGTGAGACGCGCGCCGGCGCCGGGCCCCTTCGAAAAGCGGTTGGTATCGTTAAACAGCCGCGAGGCTACCGTAAAGTAGTCCTCGTTGAAAACGTTGTTGACGCCGAGGGTCACCGCTCCGGCACCGCCGAAATCGGCGCGGATCGACAGGTCGACCAACGTAAAGGAGGTGATGGGCGCCTCGCCGAAGGCCGTGATCATCTCGAACTTGTTGCGGCCGGCGGAGTGCAGCGCCTGCACCCGCGACGACCACCGGTCATTGAACCTGTGCGCCACATAGGCCGTTACCTTTGCCGGCGGCACCACGTTGGAGGCCAAGGGGCGGTCCACCTGGCCATCGCCATCGGAGTCGCGGTTGCCGCCGACCCAGGTGAAGCTGGCGCCCCACTGCCAGTCTTCCGACGGCGTCGCGTCCACGGAGATCTCGACACCGAAGGTCTCTTCCTTCTGGCGCCGGATGCGCAGATCCGTAGTCACCGTGGTCCCCAGGTTGGACGTTGAATAGAACCCGGAGATGCTGGCGCTGTAGGCGCCCGAGGCGAAGCGCAGGCCGGCCTCGTAGCTATCGACGATGGACGCCTCGAGCTCGGCCACCGTGAAATCGGTCAGCTCCCCCGCTTGCCGCAAAAGGCGACCGACCTCGGCCACCGAAAAGCCCTGCGAGAAGCTGGTATAGGCGTTCAGGCTCTCGGTTATCTGCACGTTGGCCCCGACGTTGAAGGTGGTGGCGGAGTAGTCCGACTCTCCGGGCTGAACCACCTGGCCGCTGAACAGCGCCGTAAAGCCCTCGAAGGAGATATCGATCTCCTCGTGGCGCAGCCCGCCGCTGATGCTGAGCCGGTTGCCCAGCGGCAGCGTCGCCTGGAAAAACGCGGCCAGGCTCTGCTGGTCCACCGGCGGTGCCCAGACACGGCCATCGAACAGATTCTGGCCGGTCGAATCGTTAAGAAAGTCGCCGCCCCAGAGGATCGTGCCGTCCTTGACGAGATTGCCCAGATTGACCGGCGTGGTCACGTCAAAGCGAATGCCCCATTTATCGGAGACGATCTGCGACTGTCCGCCGCCGGGGAAGAATGACGGGCCATAATCGAACCTGTTGAAGTACTCCTGGTAATACCCCTGCACGCGAAGGGCGCTGCCGAAAACATCGCCGTGGCTGTACGTGCCCGTCAGGAGCAGGTTCTTGTTCATGGGCTCCGCCGCGCCCGGCGCCGCAGGGCCACGGGCGACCTGCACCGGGATGTCGTTGGCCGGATCGCCCGGGATCACGATGTTGAACGGCGTGTCCTGCTTCTGCCTGTAGTAGAGCACGCTGCCTTCGAGGCGCTGTACCTCGGCAAAGTTAAACCCGACCTTGCCGAACAGATTGATGATGTTGGAATCGGCGATGCCGCCCTGGCCGTTCGGGCTGGGGCGAATGCGGTTGCCGTCGGCATCGAAGAAGGAGTTGGTCTTTTCGTAATAGCCGTCCAGGTTGAAATCCAGACCGCCTACGGCGCCGAGAGCGGACTGATGCACGAACGGGGCCAGGCTGTCGTCCACTTGGCTCAGCGAGACCCGGGTGCCGACCTCGGTCAGGAATCGTGGCTCGCCCTGCGCACCGCGCTTGGTGATGTAGTTGATGACGCCGCCGACGCCGCCATTGCCGTACAGCGCCGTGGCACCGCGGATCACCTCCACGGATTCGATGGCGGTCAGGGAGAGCGAGCGGATATCGTGCCGCCCGTCACGCAGCGGCGTTCCGATAGGCACGCCGTCGATCAGGATAGCGGCTTTGCGCCCCCGCAAGGTCTGCTCGAAATTTGACGCCGAGGCCGGCGTCGCCGTGCCGAGGCCGGGAACAAGCTGGCTCAAGAGCTGCGACGGATCATTGGCGAAGTTGAGCTGGCTTTGGATTTCCTCCGCACCCAGCCGCGTCACGGACCCCGGAAACGTCGCCAGGGATTGGGGAAGGCGCGATGCGCTTCCGTGGATAACGATCTCCTCCATCCCATCCGAGTTATCCTGGTCGTCCTGCGCGGAGGCAGGCCCGCCGGCCATAAGAACCGCCAAGACCGAAGCGACCGAAAAGCCGATACGTGATTTCACCATTCATCTCCCTGTTTCAAGGCTTGCTTTTTTGACTAACTGCCCATTAATGGTTTATTATTTATATAAAAAACCATGTCAACAACAAAGTGAGTGAATTTCCGGTTTTTTATGGTAATGCCGCAGAATCATGGCCCGGCGCATCGCTTTCCAGCTTGGCAAGAACGCGGTCGTAGCAGCGCGAGACGATCCCGACGAGATCGTCCACCTGTTCGCGGGAGATGGTGAGCGGCGGAGAAAACATGTTGCAGTCCCTGACGGCGCGCATCACCAGGCCGTTTGCAAAGGCATATTCGCGGGCCCGGCGCGCGACGCCGGCCTCCTCGGGAAAAGCCCTGCGGGACGCCTTGTCGGCAACCAGTTCGACCGCCGCCAGCAGGCCCACCCCCCTGACCTCGCCGACCAAGGGATGGTCGCGCAACTCCCCCATCCTGCCCTGGAAGTAGGGGCCGATATCGTCCCGCACACGGCCGACCAGGTCTTCCCGGGTGATGATCTCCAGGTTCTTCAAGGCGATGGCGCAGGTCAGGGGGTGACCGGAATAGGTAAAGCCGTGGACCCACTCCCCGCCCTCATCGAGCAACAATCCGGCGATCTCATCGCTGACGCCGACCCCGGCAATGGGCGCGTAGCCCGAGGACAGCCCCTTGGCGAAAGCCATCAGATCAGGCTCGATGCCGTAGGTTTGCGAGCCGAACCAATTCCCCGTCCGCCCGAAGCCGCAGACCACCTCGTCGGCGATCAGGAGAACATCGTATTGCCGGCAGATGCGGTTGATCTCCGGCCAATAGGTTGACGGCGGCACCATGACCCCGCCGGCCCCGTAGACCGGCTCGCCGATGAAGGCCCCGACGTTGTCGGCGCCGAGCTCGAGGATCTTTTCCTCCAACGCACGCGCGGCCTTGATGCCGTATTCCTCGGGCGTCAGGTCGCCGCCATGGCGGAACCAGTAGGGCCCCTCGATATGGGTGGCGATACCGGGAAGCGGCAGGTCCGACTGCGGATGCATGTCCGTGAGGCCGGACAGGCTGGCGCTCGCCATGGTCACGCCATGATAGGCATAGTCCCGCGCGACAATGATCTTCTTGCTGCGCTTGCCCCTAAGATTCCAATAGTAGCGCACGAGCTTGATGATCGTGTCGTTCGCCTCGGAACCGGAATTGGTGAAAAAGAAGTGGTTGATCGGCTCCGGCGTGATCTCGCTGAGCCGGGTGGCCAGATCGATCACCGGCGGCGTCGTGGTGCGGAAAAAGGTGTTGTAGTAGGGCAGCTCCTGAAGCTGCCGGGCGGCGGCCTCGGCGATCTCGTCGCGACCGTATCCGATATTGACGCACCACAGGCCCGCCATGCCGTCCAGGATGCGGTTGTTCTCGGAATCGGTCAGATAGACCCCGTCGGCCCGGGTGATCACCCGCATGCCCAGCTCTCTCAGCTCCCTGCCGTCCGAAAACGGGTGCAGGTGGTGCTTCAGATCCCGTTCGAGCCAGTCCCCCGTTTGATTACCCCGCACGCCTCAAATCCTCCCTCACTGTCCACGATTCGGCCACGGCCGGCGAAATCAAGCCGCAGCACGCCAAACCGTATTTGGTTTTTTATATTTATACAATACCAAATACGGTGGCAAAGCCGAACAACCGTGAGGTTGGCGGGCGATGGACTAATGCGTGGCGGCGCGGACGGCGGGACGGGACGGGGCCTCGGCAAGAAACACATCGATGGATTCGCTGGCGAGTATGAGATGCCGTGTCAGCAATGTGGCCGCCCATTCGCGGTCGTCGGCCAGCAGCGCATCCAGGATCTGGATATGCTCAGCGCAGGAGTCTTCCATCCGTTCGTTCGCCTCGAAGGATTCGTACTCGACAACCCGGCGCAAGCGGTTGTGGTGGCGCACGGCATCGACAAAGAACGGGTTTTGCGAGAACCCCGCTATGGTCTCGTGCAACTCCGCATCCAGGTCGAACTGGCTGATGCCGGAAATCTCGCCCAGACCGCCCGGCCTGGCGATCTCTTCCTGCGCTTTTCTCAAGCGCCGCAGCTTCTTCACGTCCGGCAGGTAATTGGGCGAGCGAATCGCCGCCGGTTCAACGGCCAAGCGGTATTCGTAGCTGGCTTGGTACGCCGCAACGGTCTGCAGAAACTCCTTGAACTGCCATCCATTGCCCGGGCCCCGCACCAGGAATCCCTCCTCGGACAGACGCATCAGAACCTTCAACAACTGGCTGCGCGTCACATCGTAGCGCCGCATCATGTTCGCTTCCGAAACATGCTCCGGCAACGCGCCGGTAAACCGCTCACGCAGGATCCTGAGATAGAGCTCGTCTTCCGCAGGCGGGGGAACGTCGGTCGCCACATCGGCAAGGTCAACGTCTTTCACGGCCAGAACGTAGCCGCCCGCCTCCGTTCGGGCGATGGCGCCGTTGTTGACCAGATACTCCAATGCGGACCGGATGGGCGACCGCGACACGCCGAAATGCTGGGCGAGCTGCCGTTCCGTCAGCCGCTGGCCTTCGGTCCACCCTTCCCGTCGGCATAGCTCAATGATCTGCTGGCTTAATTTCAGTCTCAATCCATCGGCATCGGCTTTTGGCATAGTCAGCCTCGTTAGTCTTCCGGCATGCGAACGCCGACCTTACCCCCAAACCAAAGCTTCGGCGAGGCATGGCCGCGCGGCCGGCCAAAAAATCATCGGCTGCGCAAAGATGTCCCTTTGCGCATTTGGATTTATAATATTATAAAATACCAAGATTGGCCAGGAGGAAAAGATTTGAGCACCCCACTCCAAGGTTTGCGCGAAGCAGGCAAGACCCATGTAACCCTGGGCGTTACCGACATCGACGGCATGATGCGCGGCAAGACCGTGTCGCTGGATCAGCTCACCGAAACCGGTAACGGCGCGACCATCTGCGACTGCATTCTCGGTTGGGATATCGACGATCAACTCTACGACCGCAAAGGCTATACCGGTTGGGAGACCGGCTATCCGGACGTCGGGCTCAGGGTTGTGCACGACACGCTCCGCAGGGTGCCGCAGGCCGACGCGACCGCCGAGACGGCCGAGGCCCAGCCGCTCCTGCTTTGCGAGTTCGACGGGGATGCGGCGGCGCTCTGCCCGCGCACGCTCTTGCGGAACGTCATCCGCATGGCCGAAGATATGGGGATCACCGTGCGCTGCGGCTTCGAATACGAATTCTTCCTGTTCTCCGAAGATCCCACCCAGGCGCGGCGGCGGGGTTACCGGGATCTGGAGCCGGTTACCGACGGCAACTTCGGCTATTCGGTGCTGCGCATCGCCGGGCAGTCCCGCTTTCACGACGGCCTGCTCACCTGGTGCGCGGCCCTGGGCTGCCCGCTGAGCGCGCTGCATACCGAAAATGGGCCGGGCATCTGGGAGGCGGCCCTGGCCCCCGCCGACGCGCTGGAAGCGGCCGACCGGGCCGCGATCTTCCGCACCTATCTGAAGGTCTACGCACTGGCGCAGGGGCGGATGCCCACCTTCATGGCCAAATGGTCGCCGGCGCATCAGGGGCAAGGCGGCCATATCCATATCTCGCTGAGAGACCGCAAGACCGAAGCGCCGGTCTTTTTCGACGCCGACGCCGAGGCAAACATAAGCCAAACCATGCGCCGCTTCCTTGGCGGCCAGCAGCGCTTCCTGCCGGAGTTTACGGCCTTATCGGCGCCCACCATCAATTCCTACAAGCGGCTCTGCCCCGGCACCTGGGCGCCCACGCGGGCCACCTGGGGCATCGACAACCG
>JAKSBY010000724.1 GCA_022360855.1 Sphingomonadales bacterium
GCACGAGGCCGGCCATATCTCCGGCGGCCATATCGTCCGCTTCCAGGACGGCGCCCGGGGCGCCAGCGCCATCTCGATCATCAGCATGCTGCTGGGCGCGGCGGCCATCGCCGCGGGCTCGCCGGATGCCGGCATCGCCATTTTCGGCGGCGGCCAGCAGGCAGCGCTGCGCAACTTCCTGGCCTACAGCCGGGTGCAGGAATCCTCCGCCGACCAGGCCGGCGCCCAATTCCTCGATACCGCCGGCATTTCGGGAGAGGGCCTGATCGAATTTTTCGAAACCCTGCAGGACCAGGAGTTCCTGCTCGCGGTCAATCAGGACCCTTACGTCCGCTCGCATCCGCTGACCACCGACCGCATCGTCCGGCTGCGCGAAAGGGTGCAGGCTTCGCCGCATTACGGCAAGCCGCCGTCGCCCGAGAACGAACACGCATTTCAGCGGATCAAGGCCAAACTCGCCGGCTACATCTATCATCCGCGCATCACGCTGCAGCTCTATCCGGAGAGCGATACCAGCCTCTATGCCCGCTATGCCCGGGTCTACGCCTACGACAAGGCACTGGAATGGGACAAGGCGCTCGGCGAAGCGGAGAGCCTCATCGCCGAATTTCCCGACGATCCTTATTTCCGCGAGATCGCCGGCCAGATCCTGTACGAGAACGGGCGCATCGAGGAATCGCTGCCGCATCTCAAGCGGGCCAAAGAACTGGCACCGCGGGAGCCGTTGATCCTCACGGCCTACGGCCAGGCGCTGGCCGCCCTGGAAACCGAAGAGACCGACGCCGAGGCGCTCGCGGTTCTCGAGCTGGCGGCGGCGCTCGACCCCTATAACGACAGCGCCTGGTATCATCTGGCGACGATCTATTCGCGGCACGAGAACGAGCCCCTGGCTAGCCTGGCGGCGGCCGAGCGCATGGCTCTCTACGGACGCCACGGCCAGGCCGCCTTCCACGCCAAGAAGGCGGTGGACACGCTGCCGGTCGGCAGCCCCAAGCACTTGCGCGCGCAGGATATCCTGCTGATCGCCCAATCCAATATCGAAGAGACGCGCGGCCAACGGGGCCGCGGACGCAACAGGTAGTCGCACATGTTCAGGCTTTTGTTCCTCCGGTCGAAATCGACCCTGCAATCCGCGGCCGGCCTGGCCGCAGCGGTTGTGGTGCTGCTGCATTCGGCGAGCGCGCAGGATGCGCCCGAGCGCGTATTCGACGCCGCCCAGGAGGCCGAGATCGCCCGGCTGATCCGCACCTATCTCCTGGAGAATCCCGAGGTCATCCCCGAGGCCATCGAGATCTGGCGGGACCGTCAGGAGGCGGAAGAAAAGGTGCGGCAAAAAGAGGCCATCCTCGCGGCGTGGGACGAGCTCAAGGATGACGGCTTTTCGCCGGTAGCGGGCAATCCGGACGGCGACGTCACCGTCGTGGAGTTCTACGACTATCGCTGCGTCTTCTGCCGCCGGGCCTTTCCGGATTTGCAGCGCCTTTTGAAGGCGGACACGAACATCCGCTACGTGCTCAAGCAATTCCCCGTGCGCGACCAGCCAGGTGTCCCGCCGGTGTCGCTGATGGCGGCCAAGGCGATCATGGCGGCCAACCGCCAGGGCAATTTCCTGGACCTTCATAACGCGATGATGACCACCGACACGCCGTTGACGGAGGCGCAGATTTTCGCCTTGGCACGCAAGCATGGCTTCGACGAAGGCGAGCTGCGCGAGGGGATGCAGACACCTGCCCTGCACGGGGCCGTCGAAGCGAATTTCGACCTCGCGCGGCGCATCGGGATCACCGGCACGCCGGCCTATATCATCGGCGGCGAGCTCTACATGGGTGTGCAGCCGCTCGAACGACTGTTCGAACTGGTCGCGCAAGCACGCGCGCAGGCATCAAACGAGAAAACCTCTTCAAAAGAAGAAGGTTAGAATATTTTCTTAAGAGGCATTAAGAGCTTTCTTCCAAAACAATCGTCATTGCGAGCGCAGCGAAGCAATCTAGGGGAGCTGAGGGGCCCCACCCGTCCTGTCATGCCCGTGAAAACGGGCATCCAGTCCGCCGTTGACATGGATTCCCGCTTGCGCGGGAATGACAAATTGGGGGAAACGGGAATGGCGGGGTTGGGTCACGAGATTGCCGCGGCGCTGACGCGCCTCGCAATGACGGGGCCGGTGCGTCAGATCAACCCCGCAAGGGGTGAAGACGGATCGGCGTAGCGCTTTTTCGGCATGCGTCCGGCCAGATAGGCGTCGCGGCCGGCCTCGACCGCCAGGCGCATGGCCCGGGCCATCCGGATTGGGTTCTTGGCCTCGGCGATGGCGGTGTTCATGAGCACGGCGTCGCAGCCGAGCTCCATGGCGATGGCCGCATCCGACGCGGTGCCGACGCCCGCATCCACCAGGACGGGCACCTTTGCCTGCTCGACGATCAGGCGGATCTGCACCGGGTTCTGAATGCCGAGGCCGGAGCCGATCGGCGCACCCAAAGGCATGATCGCGACGCAGCCCATGTCTTCGAGCTCGGCGCATTGGATCGGATCGTCATTGGTATAGACCATGACCTCAAAGCCGGCGGCGATGAGCACCTCCGCCGCCTTCAGGGTCTCGACCATGTTCGGATAGAGGGTCTTCTTGTCGCCGAGCACCTCGAGCTTGACCAGGGA
>JAKSBY010000156.1 GCA_022360855.1 Sphingomonadales bacterium
ACCGGCATTCATCGAGGCCCCGACGACGCCGATCACGGTGATGGCGCTGCTGGGCGTTCGGGCCGGCAAGGCATAACGCGCAATGTTGAGGAGTTCGCCGTCATCATCGACCAGAAGCCCGAGCGGCTTCAGGCGGGTCGGCGGAGCCATCCGCTCGTTCGCATGCCGCATGCGCCCGATCAGCCCGCCACCCGCGAGCAGATCGGCGCCCTCCGAATCCAGCTCGGCGACACCCTCGAATTGATCGGGCGCGTACCGATCGCCGCACGCGAGAACGACGTGGTCACCGACATAGGTTTCGGAGGGTCTGCCCTCGGCGAGCTGAAGTTTCTTGTGATGGCCAATATCGGTGACCCGCGCGAGGACGAGATCGCCGGACACGGCAAACCCGAGATCCATCGACAGGCCGACGACATCAGATTTGTCCACGCGACGGGTCGTGAACGCCCACTTCGTATCGGACGGGACTGCGGAGGGTTGAGAATTCGACGTGGTCATCGGTGTAACCCCTCGGTTGGCTCGTGTGCTTGTTGACCGAGAGACTACCGAGGGGCGTCTGAATTCCGCTTGTCGATCAGATGAACGGAACCACACACCGACATGAACGAATTCTGACAGCGGTGACCGCCGTCCACTGGGCGGGTAGGCGCGCGATGTTGTCCGCACACCGCGGACCGCTTGGTGGAAAGCGCCTAGAGGCGGTGTCTTATCCGTGGCCCCGATTGGGGTGCGCGATCTCGCTTGGTAAGCGAACCGTGAACGCGCTCCCGACGCCGAGTTCGCTTTCCGCCGTGATCTCACCGCCCATCAATCGACACAGATGGCGGCTAATCGCGAGGCCGAGCCCGGTGCCACCTTGATGGCGTCGGCTGGACGGGTCGGCTTGGGAAAACTCTTCGAAAACATCTTCCAACTGATCCTTGCTAATGCCGACGCCGGTGTCTTGGACCGTTGCCGTGATCCAATCGTCGCCATCCTCTCGATCGCGACTGATTTGAAGCGAAATGGTGCCGTCCTCGGTGAACCGACAGGCATTGCTGAGAAGGTTGAGGAGCACCTGCTTCACGCGCGTCGGATCAGCTTGCATGACACCGATATCGCGCGGGCATTCGACGGCGAGCCCGTTCCGATTTCGCTCGGCCAGAGGTTCGCAAAGAGCGACGAGTTCCTCGACAAGACCTGACAAATCGATCGTCTCGGGGAAGAGGTCGATCCGGCCGGCCTCGATCTTCGAAAGATCCAAGACCTCGCTGATCAACTTGATCAGATGATCGCCGGCCCGAGAAATCCGCGAAAGCGGCTCCAGATATTGCTCCTGGCCTTCCTTGGACGCTTTTCTCTCCAAGAGCGCGGTAATCCCGACGACAGCGGTCAGCGGCGTCCGCAGCTCGTGGCTCATATTGGCAAGGAAGCGACTCTTCGCATCGGTCGCGGCCATGGCCTGATCACGCGCGGCGCCGAGCTCAGCCTCCCGCTTCTTATCGTCGGTGATGTCCGTGTAGATGCCGACGACGCCGCCTTCTCGCGTGTGCCGTTCGCTGATCCGAATCCACCGGCCATCCACCGTTCTATACTCGAA
>JAKSBY010000647.1 GCA_022360855.1 Sphingomonadales bacterium
AACGTATCCTCAAGGGCCTGTCATCCATGGCCACCATGACCGAGGATCAGGGAATCGTCGAAGAACTCTCGCCGAAGGAACTGGAAGTGCTGCGTCTGATGGCCGGCGGTTACAGCAATCGGGAGATCTCCACCGCCATTCACAAATCCGAGGGCACCGTGAAAAATCAGGTGTCATCCATTCTGGACAAACTGGGGGTGCGTGACCGCACCCAGGCGGTATTGAAAGCGATTAATTTGGGTTTGTTGTGAAATTAGCCTCCCTTCTTTAACTAGTCCGGTGCGCGCTCAAAATCTTCACGGATAGTCTTCGCACTCCACCAGTAGTGCATGGCGCACCAGATATTCACCAATACGGTGATGGACATGGCATAGCGCAGGGCATCGTTTCCGAACGCCGGTGTCAGCCAGTCACTCACAAAGCCCGTCATCATCGGGCCCAGGCCGAGACCGACGAGATTAAGCACAAACAGCAACACCGCCGAACCCATTGCCCGCATGCGGATACCCACCAGAAAATGAGTCGAAGTAATACAGGGGGCGAGGTACCAGCCGCCACAGAATGCCGGCAGGAAATAGGAATACACGGCCAGGTAGCCGTTGGGCATGATGAGGAAGGTGGTCAATGCCAACGGTATGGCGAGCACGGTGGAAATAAACGGAATCCACACATACCAGGTCTTGTCGCCAGTCTTGCGGTTCATGCGGTCCGAGATCCAGCCCCCGAAAAACGTGCCGCTGAGCCCGCCGATGCCGGCAATCATGCCATAGTACCAGCCCACATCGAGAATAGGCATGTCATGCACGCGCCCCAGGAACAGCGGCATGAAATTTCCCATGCCGTAGGTGACAAAGGCATGGAGGCCGCAGGCGAACGCCAGGTGGCGGAAGGATTTACGTTGCCACAGAAACGCCATGACCTTGCCGAAGCTCGGGGGCTGAGCATCCATGCGCCGTTCTGCCATACCGCGAGGTGGTTCTTTGATGACAAAGCGCACGATCAGCGCCAGGAATACTCCCGGAACAC
>JAKSBY010000223.1 GCA_022360855.1 Sphingomonadales bacterium
CGGCCGATACGGCTGTTGGGCCCGAAGGACTGGTGGTTGTCCAGATAGAGGATCATGGTCGGATGGCTTTCCGCGGCAATCAGCAGGTCGGAGAACCTGCCGAGCACGCGGGGGCGGATCGCCTCCCGCTCAAAGGCGCCGATGATCGGCGTGATCACGCCCTTGGTGGCGGATGTGGTAAAATGATTGGCCCAGAAACGCGTCATGCGTTCGCGCAGCGGTGCGTCGGTCAGGATCGCGGCCCGGACGCGCGCGTCGACCTCACGGAGATAGGTCTGGCGCGCCTCTTGCCGGAAGAGTTTGACTTTGGCCGGGTCGATTTCGGCGAGTGTATCGCCGCCGCGCCGCATCTGCCGGCGTTGCCGGCGGTAGGAGTCGATCTTGCGCAGCGTCGCCTGACTCGAGGGCAGGTCGGTGGCGGCGGAGAGCAGCGGATCGGGCTTTTTGAGTTGGTCGCGCACCCAGCCGCGCGCGTCGACGCCGAGGACCGTCAGGTCGCCGGGCCGTGGCCCGAGGCCGAAACGGGTCGCCGCGATCGCCGCCTCAAGTGCCGCCATCCGCCGTTTCCTCGGACGGTTGGGGCGGCGGATGGCGCCCGCGCATCGGCCGGTCGTGGCGCCTGCCGAACTCGCGGCGGCGTTCGATGATCTTGACCCGCGTCTCGTGCGGCAGGGTCAGTGCGAGATCGATCATGGTCTCATGTACCGGGGTCTGCAGCCGGACGCCGAGGGTGCGCAGGCGTTCGAACGCGGCCCGGATCGCCGCCTCGTCTACCTCCTCCGCCGCAAAGAGCCGGCCCAGCTCGTCGCGGGTCGCGCGCATCTCGCGATGCACCGGGGCCATCTCCTTGCGTTTGGCCCGGAAGTTGTCGCGGATTGCTTTGCGTTCCTCCTCAGGCAGCGCCTTGGCGATCTCGCGCAGATTAAAATCGATATGCGGCCGCGCTCCCCCGGGACCGCGCTCATATTTCGGGCCGAGCGCGCGGGCGGCGATCAGCCCACCGACGAAAAAATTCAACGCCAGGCTGGCGAGCAGAAGCGCCCCGAGCCATTTGGTGGTTTTCGGGGAGAGGCTCATGTGCCGAACTCCTCAAAATCCGCTTCGTCCGGTGTGTAGCCGAAGGCGTAGGCGCTGGCGTCGAAGATCTCCGGGTCCGCCGTCTGCCCCAGTTCGGCGAAACCGATACCTGCGCCGAGGAAGAAGGCAACGCCGAGTGCTGCGGCCTGCGGGATGGCGCGGCCCATTGGCATCAGCGCGGCGAGCCGGCTCAGAAGTCCATTGTTTTGCGTCGCCGTTGCCGCCTCGGCGGGGATCGCCATCAGCCGGTCGACAAAGGCGCCGTCAGCCGGCACCGGCGCGGGCCGGGCGGCCAGTGCCGCGTCGATCCGCTGCGCCTCTTTAAGAAGAAGCTGCGCCTCGGGCGAGGCCTCCAGCACCGCCTCGGCGGCGGTCCGTTCCTCGTCGGGCCAGCGGGCGGGATCGCCACCGTAGGCGGCGATCAGTTCCTTGACCCGATTGGTCGTCACTTGGTTCGTCATCGTCCCTTACCTGCCCCTCTTTAGAGTCATACGATTCAGCCGTCAAAATCCTGCAGATCCCGGGCCAACTGTTTGCGCGCGCGCACCAGGAGCGATTCAAACGCCTTGATGCCGACCGCCATGACCTCGGCGGCCTCACGCGCCCTCAGCCCTTCAAAATAGAACAGCGAGACGGCCACGCGCTGGCGCTCCGGTAAGCCGTCCAGCCCCTTGCGGACCGCCTCGGCGCGCTGTTTAGCCGCCAGCGCCTCGTCGGAGACCGGCGCGTCGTCGATGGCGTCGTAGTCCTCGGGCAGCGCCACCGGCCTCTTGCGCCGCTTGACGTCGAGGCAGCGGTTCATCACCACGCGGTAGAACCAGGTGGTGAATTTGGCTGCGGCCGGATTGAAGCGGCCGGCGTGGGTCCAGAGCTTGAGGAAGGCCTCCTGCACCACGTCTTCCGCCGCCTCGCGGTTGGAGAGCACGCGGCAGGCGAAGCCGAGCTGCCGGTCGGCGTGGCGCTCGACGAGCAGCGCGTAGGCCGTACGGTCGCCGGCGGCGACGCGGGCGACCAGCTCTTCGTCAGGAACTTCATTACCGGGCGCCATAGCCGGCGCTTCC
>JAKSBY010000384.1 GCA_022360855.1 Sphingomonadales bacterium
CGGCATTCTCGAGCACTTCATCGGCTTTCTCGAGCTCCTGAGCGTTACCATCCCGCCTATCGCCGGTATTTATGTGGTGGACTATTTCTCGGGCCGACTGGCCGGCCGCGAAGCCGGCGTCCGCCCGCCGGTCAATTGGGTGGCGTTTGTCGCCTGGGCGGCCGGCACCACGGTAAGCGCCAAGGCGGCCGACTGGGGCCTGGCCCTGACAACGGTCCCCGCCTGCGACGCCATGCTCGTCGCCGCCATGGCCCACGCCGGCGGTATGACGGCGCTAAGACGCGTCGGAAAACCACGGGCTGGCTGACGCGGTCGGGGGCGGGCACACCGGCCGCTCCTGTCCGCGATCATTTGACGGTATAGCCGCGCCCTTCGAGGCAGGCGATCAATGCCCGGTCGTACGCGGCGCGGTCCGCCGCCAGGGCGGCCTGCTGCTGTTCGACCTCCGATTGATAGGCCTCCTGCTCGGATTTGCCCTGACGGCGCGCCCGAAGGCCGGAGCCGACCACGCCGGCACCGGCGCCGATGGCCGCGGAGTCGCCGAGATCCTTGCCGGCGATGGCGCCGATGGCGGTTCCGATCAAGGCGCCCCCTGCGGCCTTCTTGAGCCGCGAGCCCTTTTCCCGCTCGGTGTCCGGGGCGTCGGGCAGATCGAGGCTGGCGGTCGTCGGATCAAAGCCGGTCTGACCGACGGCCCAGCTATGGCATTGATAGCGGTCCTGCTCCTGCTGAGCCTGGTCCTGGCCGTCGTTCGGATAGATGTAGAGCCCCTGGCTCAAAGCCGGCGCGGCGTTCGCGATCAGGGCTCCGGCGAGGACGATGCTCGTCAGTAATTTGCGGTTCACTTCTGTTTCCTTCTCATAAAATCCAGACGGTTGCCGCGGCTCCGCTTTCCTGGCCGGGCGGCGGTCGGGCCATTAGACGACGCGGCGGCCGGGTTCATTCCCGGCGGCAGATTCTTTTTCGGCTTCTTTTTCGGCGGGCAAAGGAAACGCCCCGGCCGCGTGGTGCGTGCCGGGGCGTCCGGGGCGTTGCCGCAAAGGAGGGCCCCTGAGCCGGCTGGTGGACGGGAACGGCTGGTTAGTCGTTCTCGTCCTTTTCGATCGACCGGGTCACCGTCTTGGTCTCACCGTCCCGGTTGGTGAGAACGGTGGTGCTGACGGCGCCGGCGTCGGTCTTCTGCACCGTGGTTTCACGCGCGCCGGTCACGTTGCCGTCGGCGTCCTTCAGCACCTTGTTGAAGGTTCCGCCGTCCTCGGTGCGTTGGGCTTCGGAGGTCAGCGAACCGCCGCCGCCACGGCTCGTCTCGAAGGTCCTGTGGCGCTTCGCGCCGTCTTCGGTACGGGTGATCGTGTCCGAACCGCTCGCCGAACCGCCGGTCCTGAAGGTTGCAGAGCGGCTCTGCGACAGGGTCCCGTCACCGGTCTCCACGGTGCGGTTTCGGGTCGCCGTGCGACCCTGAAAATCGGTGTAGGTTTCGTTCACGCTGCCGCCGTTTTCGGTACGCTGAATACGCCGGTTATAGGTCGCCGTATTGCCGTCGGGCCCGGTGAGGCGCGCCGTCGCGTCCGCGGTTCCGGCGTCGCGGTCAACGTGGCGGCGGACGTCCTTGGTCGCCTCGCCCCGCCGGGTCTGGATGCCGGTGCGCCGTTCATAGCGGCCCTCGCCGCGCTCCACGTGATGCTCCGTGACGCGCGCCTTGCGCTCCCGCTCGCCCGCAGCAGCCTCGAGCGAAAGGCCGGTCAGCCCAAAGCACAGAATCGCCATGCCGGCGGCGATCGTCTTGTTGATTTCTGAAATCATGTTCGGTTGTCCCTGTTAAGTGGCGTATGGGGCATTAGACGGCGCCGCCGCGGCGGACATTCCCGACAGCCAGAATTTTTTGATAGCCGGGACGGGACGGCTCGGACCCTATTCCCGTTCCTCGGCCAGGAACCAGCCGGTGATGGAGAGCCGTGGAAAGCCCGCCGAGGGCGCTACATAGGAGACCGCGTGGCGCTGCGGCACACTGAAGATGTTGAGGACATTAAAGGCCGGCAGATAGCCGGTTTCGACATTGCCGGTATCCTCCAGGAAGAGCAGCATGCCGCCCCAATCGGGCCGCCAAGTCTTGGTGAAATTCATCACATAAGCGGCGCGGCGCGTTTCGATATACTGATCGTCATGCTGGGTCAGGAAGTGCCCGGGGCGGTAGCGCATGGCTTGGCAGTCGGCGCTTCGAATCTCCGAGATTCCGGTGATCCTGCGCCCAAATTCGCAAAAGGCCTCGGATTCGATAAACGCCACGACCTGATTGAGGTAGGTCTCGGGCGCCCATTTGTCGTGATAGGCGGCCCGCATCTGATAGTATTCGAAAGCATATTGGAAGTTCCATCGTGCGTTTTCATTGGCCTGCATGAGAATATGCGCGCGCTCTTGCTGAGTGAGCTGCCGCCACTCCGTGCTGGAAAACACCTGATCCCGGCCCTCCATATTCAGGGCAAAGCGCCATTCCACCTCGTTTTCCATCGTCGCCAGAATGCGCTCGGCGATGGCCTCTTGGAGGAAATCATGAATCTGAACGCGCTTTCTCGCGCCATAAACCTCGGCC
>JAKSBY010000187.1 GCA_022360855.1 Sphingomonadales bacterium
CCCGGCATGCCGAACAGAAGGACCTGCCCTACCCGGCGCACGACCTCTACGCGCTCGTCGCCGATGTGGACCGCTATCCCGAGTTTCTGCCCTGGTGCGTCGGCGCGCGGGTCTATGGCCGGCGCGGCGACGTCTTCTATGCCGATCTCCTGATCGGCTTCCGCACGTTTCGCGAGCGGTTCACCTCGCGCGTGTCGCTGACCCCGCCCGGACCGGATCAGGAGGGGCGTATCGCGGTCGACTACATCAAGGGGCCGCTCAGCTACCTGCACAACGACTGGCGTTTTCACGACAACGGCGACGGCACGACGCGGGTCGATTTCGTCGTCGACTTCGCCTTCAAGAACCGCATGTTCGAGATCATGGTCGGCGGTCTCTTTACCGAGGCGGTGCACCGCATGGTGCTCGCCTTCGAAAAGCGCGCCGAAGAGGTCTACGGGACGCCCGCGCCATGATCGCGCTCGACTTCTGGTACGAATTCGCCAGCAGCTACTCCTACCCGGCGGCCATGCGCATCGCCGACGTGGCGGCGGCACGCGGGGTCACGGTCACCTGGCGGCCGTTCCTCCTGGGGCCGATCTTCGCCGCCCAGGGCTGGCGCGATTCGCCCTTCAACATCTACCCCGCCAAGGGCCGCTACATGTGGCGCGATCTGGCGCGCATCGCCGCGCGCGAGCGGCTGGCTTTCAAGCGCCCCAGCCGCTTCCCGCGTCACACCCTGGCGGCCGCGCGGGTGGCGCTCGTCGGCGTCGGCCAAGGCTGGGTGGCGGACTTCTCGCGGCGGGTCTACGCCGCCAATTTCGCCGAGGATCGCGAGATCTCCGAACCGGCGGTCCTGGCCGAGATCCTGACCGAATTAGGGCTGGATGCGAACGCCATACTCGAACAGTCCCGCGCGCCCGACAACAAGACGGCGCTTAGGGATCAAATCACCGAGGCCGAGACGCTCGGCATTTTCGGCGCACCCAGCTTCACGGTTGGACAGGAGCTCTTCTGGGGCAACGACCGGCTGGAAGAGGCGGTCGACTTCGCGTCCGGCTAAAGCATCACCGTGCCGCCGTCGATCATTACCGTTTGTCCGGTGATCAGCGACGCCTCGTCGCTGGCGAGATGCAGGACGGTGGCGGAGACGTCCTCCGGCTCCAGCGAGCGGCGGATCGCCTGTGTGCCGGCGACCGACGCCTTGGCCTTGTCGGCGCGATCGCCGAAAAAGGCGTCGGTGCCCTCGGTCAGCACGATGGAGGGCGCGACCGCGTTGACGCGGATATTGTGGCGCGCCACCTCCCGCGCCAGGCCGCGCGTCAGGCCGATCACGGCGGCCTTGGAGGCCGTGTAATGCAGCCCGTTGGGCATGCCGTAGGTCGCCGCCAGTGAGGCGATGTTGACGATGGCGCCGCCCTGCTCACCCATATGCGGCACCGCGGCCTTGCACATCTGCCAGATGCCCTTGACGTTGACCGCCATGGCCGCGTCCCATTCGGCGTCGTCGATGGTATCGAACGGCCCGAAGGTCAGCGCGCCATAGAGCGCCGCGTTGTTGATCACCGCGTCAATACGCCCGAAGGCCTCCATCGCCGCCTCGGCGGTGGCCGCACAATCAGCCATCTTGGTGACGTCGGCGGTGACACCGACCGCCCGGCCGCCGGCCGCCTCCACCTTGGCGACGGTCTCGGCCGTGTCGACCACGTCCGAAACCACGACATGGGCCCCTTCGCCGGCGAAGCGCTCGGCGTAATGCTGCCCGAGATTCTGCCCGCCGCCCGTGATGATGACCGTCTTGCCAACGAAACGCATACCCTGACCTCCCGTTTTGAACGAGCCGCGACCCTAGCCAATACTAGGCCGCCGTCAAAGGCCAAGTTTCGCGGTCACCTCGGCGGGGGTCATGCCGGCCTCGCGGCAGGCGGCGAGGGTCGCGGATCTGTCCCGCTTTGCGAAGCGCCGGCCGCTCTCGTCATAAATCAGCGCGTGGTGGTGGTAGACCGGCATCGCCACGCCGAGGAGCGCCTGCAGAAGCACGTGAATGTGCGTGGCGTGGAACAGGTCCTCGCCGCGGATCACATGGGTCACGCCCTGTAGCGCGTCGTCAACGGTGACGGCCAAATGGTAGCTCGTGGGCGTATCCTTGCGCGCCAGCACGACGTCGCCGAAGCTTTCCGGGTCGGCAGTGATATCTCCTGCGCGCTCGTCCCGCCAGGTCAGCGAGGCGCCGCCCGCCGCGACCGCCCGCGCCATGTCGAGCCTGAGCGCATAGGCCGCGCCCGAGGCCATGCGCTCTTCCCGCTCGTCCGCGCTCAGGCGCCGGCAGATGCCGGGATAGCGGGCCCCGTCCGGGCCATGAGGCGCGTTGCCGCTGGCGGCGATCTCATCGGCGATCTCACGCCGGGTGCAGAAGCAGGGATACAAGAGCCCGTCCGCCTCCAGCCGATCCAGCGCCGCCCGGAAGTCGCCCATATGCGCCGATTGCCGGCGCACGGGCGCCTCCCAGGCGAGCCCGAGCCAGGCCAGGTCTTCGAGGATCCCGGCGTCGAACTCGGGCCGCGACCGGCTGCGATCGATATCCTCGATACGCAGGATGAAGCGGCCGCCTTCATGTTCGGCCCGGCGATAGGCCAGAAGCGCCGAATAGGCGTGGCCGAGATGCAGCCGCCCGGTCGGGCTCGGCGCGAAGCGGGTGACGAATTCAGTGGGCGCGGTCACAAAGGCGTGGTCCTCAAGGCCGCTTTCCGATAAAGGAGGGAGCCTAGTTCAAGCCGCCGGAAAGCCAAAGCCCAAGAAAGCCGAAACCCTATGGCCGACCTTCCGCGATTGTCCGGGCCGAGCCTCGCGCCCAAAGACGGCGCCAGGCCCGAGCAGCTGATCATCCTCTGCCACGGCTACGGCGCCAATGGCGACGATTTGATCGGCCTGGCGCCGCAGCTCGGCGCTGTCTTGCCCAAGGCGCAATTCGTGGCGCCCAACGCGCCGGAG
>JAKSBY010000683.1 GCA_022360855.1 Sphingomonadales bacterium
ATGCTGAATGTCGGCGCGGTCGAGGCCGTGACCGCGCATGGCTCGGACGCGCTCAAGGCCACCTATCTCGAAAAGATGATCGCCGGCGAATGGACCGGCACCATGAACCTGACCGAGCCGCAGGCGGGCTCGGACGTTGGCGCGCTGAAGACCAAGGCGGAACCGCAAGCCGACGGCAGCTACCGGATCAAAGGCACCAAGATTTTTATCACCTATGGCGATCACGACATGGCGGAGAACGTCATCCATCTGGTGCTTGCCCGGCTCCCCGGCGCGCCGGCCGGCACCAAGGGGATCTCGCTCTTCCTGGTGCCCAAATATCTGGTCAACGAAGACGGTTCGCCGGGTGCGGCGAATGACCTGAAATGCGTTTCGGTCGAACACAAGCTCGGCATCCACGCCTCGCCTACCTGCGTCATGTCCTTCGGCGACAACGAAAATTGCGTCGGCTATTTGATCGGCGAGGAGAATCGCGGCATGGCCTGCATGTTCACGATGATGAACAATGCCCGTATCAATGTCGGGCTGCAGGGCGTGGCCATTGCCGAGCGCGCTTATCAGCACGCGCTGGCCTACGCGCAGGAGCGCGTGCAGGGCGCGGCCATCGACGACCCGGAGCGCAAGCCGGCGACGATCATCCACCACGCCGATGTCAGGCGCATGCTGATGACCATGAAGGCGATGACCGAAGCCTGCCGCGCCATCGTTTACCGCACGGCGGCGGCGGTCGACCGCAGCCATCACGCGCCGGATGAAGAGGCGCGCCGCGCGGCCGAGGGCGAGGCCGACCTCCTGACCCCCATCGCCAAGGCCTTCTCCACCGACATGGGCGTGGAGATCGCTTCGCTCGGCGTGCAGGTGCATGGCGGCATGGGCTTCGTGGAAGAGACCGGCGCGGCGCAGCATTTGCGCGATGCCCGAATCGCGCCGATCTATGAGGGCACCAACGGCATCCAGGCCTTGGACCTTGTCGGCCGCAAGCTCAACATGGAGGGCGGCGCCCATTGGAAAAAACTCCTCGAAGAGATGCGCGACTTTGCGCTCGACCTGAGGGGCGATAACCAGCTCGCGGGCTTCGGTCCCTATCTGGAGGACGGGGTGGATGCGCTGGAGAATGCCAGCCAGTGGCTGGTGTCCAACGGTATGGAAGGCATCCGCGATACCGCCGGCGCGGCGACGCCCTATCTCAAGATGTTCGGAACTGTCCTCGGCGGCTACCTGATGGCCAAGAGCGCCCAGGCCGCCCAGGCCGAACTCGGCAATGGCGGCGACGGGGCGTTTCTAAGCGCCAAGCTGGCCACGGCGCGCTTCTATATGGAGCAGATCATGCCCCAGGCCGCCGCGCTCCTGGGTCCCGTCACCCGCGGCTCCGAGGCGCTTTTCGCGATTCCCGAGGAGCACATGCTGGCGGGGTAGAGCTATTCGAGATTAGCGGCGCTCCTCTGTTTTCAGGAATTCCGTTCGCGCTGAGCTTGTCGAAGCGTGACCGGTGGCTCGACCGTCCGTCCTTCGACGGGCTCAGGACGAACGGAATGCAATAAAGATAAGGCGCGTTCAATCCCAAGAGTATGATTTGCCGTTACCAGATCGTCTCCGCCCCCAGCGTCTTGATGGCCGGGTCGATGGTCACCACCTTGAGCTTCTCCACCCGCGCCTGAGCAGCGATCATGCGGTCGAACGGGTCTTTGACCCCGGCATCGATCTGGCCGGCCAGCAAGGCGTGTTCCGAGGTGATGTCGAGGGAAAGAAAACCCTCGGTCATCAACACGTCATCGAAGTTTTCGACCAAATTTTCGGCGATCGGGAGCTTGCCAAGCCGGAATTTTGTGGCGATTTCCCAAGCCACCGCCGCGCTGACGAAGACCATGGAAGACGGTTCTGCCAATAGATCGCGAACTCTGTCGCTGACCGGCCGGTCTCCCGAGGTCCACCATATCAGCGCATGCGAATCGAGGAGCAGCCTCACTCGCCTTCCCAGGCCTTGAGCTCATCCTCGGGCAGCGGGTCCCAAAACCTCTCGTCCCATTTGATCTTGCCCTTGAGCCGGCCCGGACGGCGTGGTTCGGTGCGGGGCAGGGCGGTGAGCTTGGCCAGCGGCGTGCCGGCCTTGGCGATGATCACCTCTTCGCCCGCCAGCACCTTTTTCAGAAGGCGCGAGAGATGGGTCTTGGCCTCATGGATGTTGACGGTGGTGGTCATGACGGAGTCCCAATAATGACCGTCACACTATAAACTTAGTCATATGACTTAGTCAATATGAGCCATGATTGAAGATCGCAGGTTCGTTGCAGCGGAATCCACTTGCTTTACCTTTACGTAAACGTTAGCCTGCTGCACTGCACAATGAGCCGGGCGATATGCCGCGATGGCGCGCTTGAATGCCCCGCGGGCCCGGCGGAGCGACGGAGCCAGCCGTGAACGAGACCGCAACGCGGAGCGATCAAACCCTCGCCGAGGCCGAGCTCAGGGATCACCGCGTGGCCGCCCAGCAGGCGCGCTGCGAGCTCGACTATCCATTTGAGGGAATCCCCGACGCGGCCCAGGTCATGCCGGTGGCCGAGGGCGTTTTCTGGCTGCGTATGCCGCTGCCCTTCGCGCTCAATCACATCAACCTCTATTTGCTGGAGGATGGCGACGGTTGGGCCATCGTCGATACTGGGCTGAACACGTCTATGGTCCGCGACCTTTGGCGTCAGCAATTCGAGGGTGCGATGGCCGGCCGGCCGGTCAAGCGCATCATCGTCACCCACTACCATCCGGACCATTTGGGATGCGCCGGCTGGCTTGCGGGCGTGACCGGCGCGCCGATCTACATGACACGGGCCGAGTTCCTGCTCGCGCGCTGCCTTCTGCTCGACGTCCGCGATTCCACGCCCCACGAGGCGCTGAAATTCTATTCGGTCGTGGGTCTTTCCGACGGCAAGATTGAAGAATTGAAGAAGCGCGGCTGGGGCAATTTCGCCAAGGCGGTGCACGAGGTGCCGTTAGGCTATCGCCGGCTCGTGGACGGCGATGTCCTGGAGATCGGCGCGCGGCGCTGGCAGATCGTCACCGGCTCCGGCCACTCGCCGGAACACGCCTGCCTCTACGACGCCGATGAGGGTTTGCTGATCTCCGGCGACCAGGTGCTGCCGAGGATCACCTCGAATATCAGCGTCTATCCGACCGAGCCCAGGGCCAATCCGCTCGCCTGGTGGATCGCGTCGCTCAGGAAGCTCAAGCAGCTCCGAGAGGATTGTCTCGTGCTGCCGGCGCATAACGAACCGTTCCGGGGCTTGCACGCGCGGCTGGACGCCCTGTTCGAGAGCCACGCGGAGAAACTCGCCCGTCTGGCCGAGTTTTGCGACGAACCCAAGACTGCGGTCGAGGTCTTCCCGGCGCTGTTCAGGCGACGCATCACCGGTATGGAGTTCTTCATGGCCTTGGGCGAGAGCATTGCCCACACGCATTATCTGGAGGCGAAGGGCGTATTGACCCGTGAGACGGACGGCGGCGCCCACCGCTATCGCCGTGTCGCGCCGTTTTCCAGCGATTTGATGAATGAGGGGATCCCATCATGAGCCTGAAAGGCAAGACGCTGTTCATCACCGGCGCCAGCCGTGGCATCGGCCTGGCCATCGCCAAGCGCGCCGCCGAGGACGGCGCGAACGTCACCATCGCCGCGAAGACGGCCGAGCCCCATCCCAAGCTGGCGGGCACGATCTATACCGCCGCCGAGGAGCTTGAGGCGGCCGGCGGCCGGGCGTTGCCGCAGGTGGTGGACGTGCGCGACGAGAATTCGGTGCAGGCGGCGGTCGACGCCACGGTCGAGAAATTCGGCGGCATCGACATTCTGGTCAACAACGCCAGCGCCATTCAGCTCACCGGCACCCTGCAGACCGACATGAAGCGCTTCGATCTGATGCACCAGATCAATACGCGCGGCACGTTTCTCTGCTCGAAATGCTGCATCCCGCATCTTGAAAAGGCCGAGAATCCGCATGTGCTGAACCTCTCGCCGCCATTGAATATGGAGGAGAAGTGGTTCGCCCCGCATGTCGCCTATACCATGGCGAAATTCGGCATGAGCCTTTGCGTACTCGGGATGGCCGGCGAATTCCGCGAACACGGCATCGCCTTCAACGCGCTTTGGCCGCGCACAACGATCGCGACGGCGGCGATCCAGAACCTTTTGGGTGGCGACGAGCTGATGCGCCGCAGCCGCACCCCTCAAATTCTCGCCGATGCCGCCTATATCATCTTCAACAGGGACTCGCGGGAGTGCACCGGCAACTTCTTCGTCGATGACGAACTCATGGCCAGCGAGGGCATTACCGACCTCTCGCACTACGCCGTGGATCCGACCGCCGAGCTGGCGCCGGACTTCTTCGTCGAGCCCGCGGCCTGATATTTGAGTGCCGATCCGATATGACCGTTCGACCGTGGATCAAGACCTACCCGCAGGATGCCGTCTGGGACCAGACCTTCGAGGCCTTTCCGGTCGACCGGCTGATCGACAGGGCGGCCGAGAGGTATCCGAAGAACAGCTTCATCGATTTCTACGGCCGCAAATTCACCTTTAAGGCCGTGGCCGACCTCGTCGACCGCGCCGCCGAGGGCTTCCAGAAGCTCGGCGTCAGGAAAGGCGTGCAGGTCGGCCTTTTCCTGCCCAACTGCCCGCAATTCATTATCTGTTACTACGCCATCCTCAAGGCCGGCGGGACGGTCGTGAACTACAGCCCGCTTTATTCCGTGCCGGAGCTGAAGCACCAGGCGGAAGACAGCGAAACCCACATGATGGTGACCTTGGATCTGGAGACGTTTCTGCCGAAGCTGGCCGAGGTGATGGAGGTCACCCAGATCACCAGGGTGATCGTTTGCAGCCTCAAGGAGGTCTTGCCAAGGGGCAAGGCCCTGCTGTTTTCGCTCGCCCGCCGACGCGACCAGGCGAAGATTCCGGCGGATAATCGTTACGTCAAATTCACCGAAGTCATTGCCAACAAGGGCGTGCCGGAGCCGGTCGACATCGACCCGGCGGAAGACATCGCCGTGCTGCAATATACCGGTGGCACCACGGGCCGGCCCAAGGGCGCCATGCTGACTCACGCCAACCTGTCGATCAATCTGCAGCAGGCGATCGCCTGGGACACCACCCTGACCGAAGGCGACGGCGTCATCCTGGGCGCCCTGCCGTTTTTCCACGTCTTCGCCATGACGGTGATCATGAACGGCGCCGCCTATCTCGGCGCTGAGATCATCCTGATGCCCAAATTCGAGCTTGAGGACGTGCTTGCGGCCATCGATAAACACAAGATCCGCATGATGCCCGGCGTGCCGACCATGTATACGGCAATCCTCGATCACCCGAATATCGGCAAATACGACCTGTCGTCCTTGGAATCCTGCCTGTCGGGCGCGGCGCCCATGCCGCTCGAGGTCAAACGCCGCTTCGAGGAGATGGTGCCGAGCGCCGTCGTCCGCGAGGGCTACGGCCTCACCGAATGTTCGCCCGTTGTCTCCTCCAATCCGGTGCACGGGCAACGCAAGCTGGGCTCGATCGGCATGCCGGTGCCGGGCACCGAACTGATCATAACCGACCGCGAGGATCCGGCCAGGGAGATGCCGCTCGGCGAGCCCGGCGAGATCTGCATTTCGGGGCCGCAGGTCATGAAGGGCTACTGGCGCAATCCCGAGGCGACGGCCGCGGCCATCGTCAATGGCAAGCTCAGGACCGGCGATGTCGGCTATATGGACGAGGACGGCTACACCTTCATCATCGACCGCGACAAGGACCTGATCCTGGTCGGCGGCTTCAACGTGTTTCCGCGTGTCGTCGAGGAGGCGATCTACGAGCATCCGTCGGTCAAAGAGGCCACGGTGATCGGCATTCACGACGACTATCTGGGCGAAGTTCCCAAGGCTTTCGTTGCGCTCAAGGAGGATCAGCCGGGTATCGACGCAAACACGCTCCTGGACTTTCTGCGCGAGCGGCTCGGCAAGCACGAGTTGCCCAAAGAGGTCGAATTCCGCGACGAATTGCCGAAGACCTTGGTGGGCAAGCTCTCCAAAAAGGAGCTGAAGGAAGAAGAGGCGGCAAAGCGGGCGGCTGCGGCCGGCGGGGCTTGACCTTTGGGCCGAATCTTGCTGTTTGTGCCCGCTGAACCACTGGCGGGCGGCACAAGCACATGACAAAAAAGACCGACGAGCCGATTCCTAAGGACATCGCGGAATTGAGCTTCGAACAGGCGCTCGAGGCCTTGGAGGACATCGTCAAGAAGCTCGAGGAAGGCACCGTCGGGCTCGAGGATTCCATAGATATCTATACCCGCGGGACGTTGCTGAAGCGCCACTGCGAGGAAAAGCTCAAGCTCGCCGAGGCGCGGATCGAGAAGATCCGGCTTTCCGATGCCGGCGAAGCCGACGGCGCCGTGCCCTTTGACGCCGATTAGCGCGATGGATCAGGCAACCTTCGTAAAAAAAGCGATGGGGACGACCGCGGAAGCGGTGGAAAAGCTCCTGGACAAGCAGTTGCCCGTCCCCGACGGCAGCGAAAAACGTGTCGTCGAAGCGATGCGCTACGCATTGTTTGCCGGCGGTAAGCGGCTGCGCCCGTTCCTGGTGGTCGCCTCGGCCAGCCTGTTCGATGTCAAGAAGGAGCGCGCGCTTCGGGTCGCCGCGGCCCTGGAATGCGTGCATACTTACTCGCTGATCCATGACGATTTGCCGGCCATGGACAATGACGAGCTGAGACGCGGCCGGCCGACCACGCATATCGCCTATGACGAGGCGACCGCGATCCTGGCCGGCGACGGTCTCCTGACCCTGGCCTTCGAGATCCTGGCCGACGAGGCGACGCATTCGGATTCGCATGTGCGGTCCGAACTGGTTCTGTCTCTTGCCAAGGCGGCGGGGATTCACGGCATGGTCGGGGGCCAGATGATGGATCTGGCGGCCGCGGTCAACGGTCTCGATATGGGTGAGGTAACCCGCCTGCAGCAGCTCAAGACCGGCGCGCTGATTATTTACGGCGCGGAAGCCGGCGCCATCCTCGCCAAGGCGCCGACGCGGCCGCGCCATGCGCTGGTCGGCTATGCGCGCGACCTCGGGCTCGCCTTTCAGATCGTCGACGACCTTCTGGACATCGAGGGCGATGAAGAGGAATTGGGCAAGGCGGTCGGCAAGGACGAGGACGCCGGCAAGGCGACCTTCGTCTCCCTGCTCGGGGTCGATCGCGCCCGGCAGCAGGCTAAGCTGCTGTCGGAACAGGCGATCGAATATCTGCAGGATTTTGACGACAAGGCGCTGTTGCTGCGCAGCCTGGCGGAATTCGTCATCTCCCGACGCAATTAGTGGCTGAGACGGATGTCGTGGAAATCAGCATTGTTCGCTCTTGCCGCGGCCGCTCTTGCGGCCTGCGACGCCGCCGTTACCGACGACAACGGCCTGGCCGGATCGGTGCTTATCGATCTCACCTACGCGTATGATCGCGATACCGTTTACTGGCCGACCAGCGACCGGTTCGCGCATGAGACGGTCTTCGCGGGTGTGACCGAGGGCGGCTACTATTATTCCGCCTACAAATTCAGGACTGCCGAGCATGGCGGCACGCATCTCGATGCGCCTATCCACTTCAACCAAGCCGGCCAGACGGCGGATCAGGTGCCGCTCGAACGTCTTGTCGGGCCGGCGGTCGTGGTCGACGTTTCGGCCCGCGCCAAGGACGCGCCGGACTATTTGGTATCGGTCGCGGACCTGGAAGCCTGGGAGCGCGAAAACGGCCGCCTCGAAGACGGCCGGATCGTGCTGATCCGCACCGGCTGGGGCGCCCGCTGGCCCGACGTGGAAGCCTATCTCGGCACCGCCGAGCGCGGGCCGGGGGCGGTGGCCGGGCTGCACTTCCCGGGGCTCGCGCCGGATGCCGCCCGCTGGCTGGTCGACGAGCGCTCCATCAAGGCCGTCGGCATCGATACGGCCAGTATCGACTACGGCCAGTCGACGCTGTACGAGACCCACCAAATCCTCGCGGCGGCCCAGGTGCCGGTCTTCGAGAACGTCGCCAACCTCGACGGGCTGCCGGCCAGAGGATTCCAGGTCGTCGCCCTGCCCATGAAGATTGCCGGCGGCTCGGGCGGCCCGCTGCGGATCATCGCGGTCCTCCCGAACACCGGCCTCTGACGCCAGCCGGGCATGAAAAAGGAACGGGCCGACAAGCTGCTGGTCGATCGCGGCCTGGCGGAGAGCCGCGCCCGCGCGCAGGCGCTGATCATGGCAGGCCAAGTCTTCGCCGGTGAGGCGAAAATCGCCAAGGCCGGCCAGCTTATCGATCCCGGTGCGGCGCTCGATGTGCGGGGCAAGGACCATCCCTGGGTCTCGCGCGGCGGGCTCAAGCTGGCGCACGCGCTTGCGGAGTTCGATATTCCGGTCGGCGGCAGGATCGCGCTCGATGTCGGCGCTTCCACGGGCGGGTTTACCGACGTGCTGCTGGCCGGCGGCGCGGCCAGGGTGTTCGCCGTGGATGTCGGGAACGGCCAGCTCGCCTGGAAGCTGCGCCAGGACGACCGCGTCGTGGTGCTGGAGCGCACCAATGCGCGCCATCTCAGCCAGGCCGAAGTACCCGACGCTATCGATCTCATTGTCTGCGACGCCAGCTTTATCGGTCTTGAAACAGTGTTGCCCGCGCCGATGGCGCTAGCGGCCGATCAGGCCGATCTCATCGCTCTGATCAAACCGCAATTCGAGGTCGGCAAGGGGCGCGTCGGCAAAGGCGGGGTCGTGCGCGACCCGGCGCTGCACGAGGAGGTCTGCGCACGTATCCGTGGTTGGCTGGACAACCGGCCGGGGTGGCGGGTCATGGGCCTAGCCGAGAGCCCGATCCTGGGCCCGGAAGGCAACAAGGAATTCCTCGTCTGGGCGCAGCGAAGCTGAGCCACCGGCGCCTGACAAAAAAATCCGTCTTTTTTTCGCATGCGGGAATGTTTCCGAGCAGCCGTTCGTCTAATGGCGCAACGCAAGCGCGGTGGCGATGAGCGCCACGGCGCATTGGAGGGCAAACTGAGAGTGAATGGCATCATGAAAAAACCAATTGCAACATTATGGTTGGGACGTTTGAAATTCTCGCTTGTGGCGTTTCTGCTGGTCCTGGCTGCGGCGGCGCGGGCCGAGGAGCCCCGCTTCAGCGAAGAGCAGATCGATCAACTCCTGGCGCGGGTGGAGGCGACGCAGGAACGTCTTCAACTGACCGAAGCGCAGAAGGCCGAGGTCGCACCGATCCTGGAAAAGAGCCGCGAAAAGCGTCTTTCGATCCTGGAGGGCTACGGCTTCGGCGGCGGCTCCAAACCCGAGCTCAGCTTTCGTGAAAAGCGCGCCCTGGCCAAGGAAATGAAGGCCGTGCGCGGCGATACCGAAAAACAGCTCGCAACCGTGCTCAGTGCCGAACAGTTGGCCGAGTACAAGAAGATTCAGGACGAGAACCGCGACAGGCTGCGCGAGCGCATGAAGTCGCGCTCCCGTTAGGTCGGGTCAACCGGAGGCGGAAACGTGGAACTGGGTACGCGCAGCGGTGGCTTCGTCTTTCTCGGCCTGTTGGCTCTCGTCATTCTGGTCGAAGCCGGCTGGCTCATCTGGCGGCGTCGGCAGGCCTATCCCTGGAAGGAGGCTGTTGCCTCCATGGGCGTCGCCGTGATCAAGCGGCTCGTCGATGCGGCCACGGCCGGCATCGCCGCGGGCGTCCTGTTCTGGGTCTACGACCACAGGCTTTGGACGCTTGAGATCGACGGCCCGTGGATGGGCCTGGCGTTCTTTCTGCTGCTTGAGCTGGCTTACTACTGGCACCACCGCTGGGCCCATGAGATTCGCTGGCTGTGGGCGACGCATGGCGTACACCACTCGCCCAACCACATGAACCTGTCGGTCGCCGGGCGGCTGGGGTGGACCGGGCTTCTGTCGGGCAGCGTGTTGTTTTTTGCGCCGCTGGGGCTGATCGGATTCCATCCCATCGTGATCTTTCTCGGCCTGGCCGTAAGCCTGTTTTATCAGATCTGGATTCACACCGAGACCATCGGCCGGCTCGGCCCCCTGGAGTGGGTCTTCAACACGCCGGCCCATCACCGGGTGCATCACGGCTCCAACCCGGAGTATATCGACAAGAACTATGGCGGTGTCCTGATCATCTACGACCGGCTCTTCGGCACCTTCGCCGAAGAGCGCGCGCCGGTGCGCTACGGATTGGTCACACCGCTCAAGTCCAACAATCCGTTTGTGATTGCGTTCTTCGAATGGGCCGCCATGGCCAGAGACGTGTTGCGCGCGGAATCCGTCAGGGACATAGTTCTCTACCTGTTCGGCCGACCCGGTTGGCGGCCGGCGCCCAAACGGGCGCGGGAATAAAACGGACGATCGGTTCGTCCAATGGACTACTGTGAGCGTTAGCATCGGACCGACAAGCACCGACGCGGACCTGGTCGCCGAGACCCGAAACGGGAGCCATCAGGCGTTTCGCGAACTGGTCATGCGCTACGAAGGCACCGTCGCGGCGACGGTGATCGGTATGCTCGGCCCGGGCAGCGAGGCGGAAGACGCGGGACAGGATGTGATGATCCGTTTCTACCAATCCCTGGATCGGTTCGAGGGCAAGTCGAGCCTCAAGACCTACATCACGCGGATTGCCGTCAACCAGTCCATCGACGTCATCCGGCGGCGCAAG
>JAKSBY010000370.1 GCA_022360855.1 Sphingomonadales bacterium
CCGAGACGCTGGAGCGCCTGGGCGTCGCCTTCGAGACCCGCATCGTCTCCGCCCACCGCACGCCGGACCGGCTCTACGCTTACGCCAAGGAGGCGAAGGGCCGCGGGCTGAAAGTCATCATCGCCGGCGCCGGCGGCGCCGCCCACCTGCCGGGTATGACCGCCGCGCTGACGCCCCTGCCCGTCTTCGGCGTGCCCGTCGAGAGCCGCGCGCTGAAGGGCCAGGACAGCCTGCTCTCCATCGCCCAGATGCCCGGCGGCATCCCGGTCGGCACCCTGGCGATCGGCGAGGCTGGTGCGACCAACGCGGCGCTGCTGGCCGCCGCCGTATTGGCGATCGGCGACGAAGCGCTCGCCGAACGGTTGGATGCCTGGCGCGCCAGGCAGACCGACGCCGTGGGAGACGCGCCGAGCGATGAGTAGTCCTCCGGCCCCGATTGCGCCCGGCGGCACCATCGGCATCTTGGGCGGCGGCCAGCTGGCGCGGATGCTCTCCATCGCCGCCGCCCGGCTCGGCCTGCGCGCCCATGTCTTCTGCCAGACGCCGGACCAGACGGTCGCCGAGGTCGCCGGCTCGGCCACGGTCGCGGATTTCGAGGACGAGGCCGCGCTGGCCGCCTTCGCCGAGGCGGTCGACGTGGTCACCTTCGAGACCGAGAATATCCCGGTCGCCAGCGCCGAATTCCTCGCCGCCCGCGTGCCGGTGCGCCCGAGCGCGCATTGCCTCGCGGTCGCCCAGGACCGGCTGACGGAAAAGACGTTTCTGCGCGAGGCCGGTATCGTCACGGCGGACTTCGCGGCCGTGGACTCGCCGGCCGATCTGGAGGCCGCGCTCCGCGAGATCGGCTTACCCGCGGTGCTCAAGACCCGGCGCTTCGGCTATGACGGCAAGGGCCAGTTCCTGATCCGGGAGCCGGGGCAAACCGGCGATGCCTGGAAGGCGGTGAACGGGGCGCCGTCGATCCTCGAAGCCTTCGTCCCCTTCGAATGCGAGCTTTCGGTCATCGCCGCGCGGGGGCTCGACGGCGGTATCGCCTGCTTCGATGCGGTGCGCAACGAGCACGAGAACCACATCCTGTCCAAGACCATCGCGCCCGCTGGGCTGCCCGACCTGCTTTACGGCCAGGCCCAGGCCATGGCACGGCGGATCGCCGAGCGGCTCGACTATGCCGGCGTCCTGGGGGTCGAGATGTTCCTGGTGCCGGGAGCCGAGCCCAGCCTTTACGTCAACGAGATCGCGCCCAGGGTCCATAATTCCGGCCACTGGACCATCGATGCCTGCGCCATCAGCCAGTTCGAGCAGCATGTGCGCACCATCTGCGGCTGGCCGCTGGGCGCGCCCGTCCGCCACTCGGACGCGGTGATGACCAACCTGATCGGCGATCAGGTGGCTGGCTGGCAGGATCTCGGCCGCCAGCCCGGCCTCGCGGTGCACATCTACGGCAAGGAAGAGATACGTCCGGGCCGCAAGATGGGCCATGTCACGCAGCTCTTTCCACTCGGTTCGCTCGACGAGGATGCACCCGCCACGACCGCCCGCACCCGCTCGCTCAAGCTGCCGCCTGAAAAAATAGGGAGCCGTCCCTAATTTCCCCATCCTTGAGTTCGATGCCCCCCATTTCGGTCGCCCCCAGTCTACTCCTTCAGCCGCACGCCGGGCCCGCCGCCGTTGGGCAAGATAAATTCGACACCTGCGGCCTCGAAAGCCTGTTGCAGAGCCTTGAGGGTCAAATGGTGGGGTGAGGTCTTTCCGCCTTCGAATTGGCGGATGGTCGTGATGCCGACCTCAGCGCGTTTGGCCAGGTCGTCCTGCTTCCAGCCCAGAAGGACGCGGCCACCCCCTTAAGTACCTGGTACTTAAGGGGGTGTAACCTGTCATTGCGAGGCAAAGCCGAAGCAATCTCGGGGCGACGGAGCTGTGCCGCGACGAGATCGCCTCGGCCCTTCGAGCCTCGCGATGACAGGGAAAGGGCCGTCATCCCCACCCCGGCCCTCCGCTATCGAGGGGGAGAGAACCGCGAGGCGGATGGTCTCTGCCGCCTCTATCGTGGCGGTAAGTCGGGGGATGGATGGGAAGTTCGGGGGAGTGCCCTACGCGTCGGTCTGGCCGGGGCGTCTTACGGTTGGGAGGGGCATGACGTCGATGCCTTCTTCGATCAGCTCGACCGATTCTTCGATGGTCGCTTCGCCGTAGATGCCGCGTTCCTGCGCTTCGCCGTAGTGGATCTTGCGCGCTTCCTCGGCGAAGTCGCGGCCGACATAGTCGCAGGTATCCTCGACATGCCTCTGCACCTTGGCGACGACGCGGTTGAGCTCCGTCTGCAAATCGTCAGGCAGCGCGGGTACGCCGAATGAGTGGACCGTCGGCGGCGACGGCCGGTCGAGCCCGTCCGCCTCGATCACCGCCGGCGGATTGGGCCCGGGTTTGGCCTTGCCGCCGATATTCGGCGCCATCGCCGCCTTGGAGACATGGGTGTCGCCGCAGAGCGGGCATTCGATCTCGTGCAGGTCGAGCTGTTCCTCGAAATCCCGGCTCGAGCGGAACCAGACCTCGAAGACATGGCCTTGCGTACATTTCAGGTCGAATACAATCATACCGTCGCCCTACCTCTTAGAGCAGCCTAACCTCTCGATCATGAAGAAGCGAGGGAATCCTTGCGCGGGCCTCCTCTACAGCATTCGGGTCGATGTCTGCAACGGTTATGCCCACGTCCTCACCCCCATCCGCCAGGACTTCCCCCCAGGGATCGACGATCAGGGAATGGCCGAAGGTCTCCCGCGCTTGCACATGCGTACCGGTCTGCGCCGGCGCGAAGACGTATGCGCCCGTCTCGATCGCCCGCGAACGGAGTAGCACATGCCAGTGCGCTTTACCAGTTTGCCGTGTGAAAGCGGCCGGGACGGTAAGGTAGCGGGCGCCGGCCTTGGCCAGCGCGCGGTAGAGATAGGGGAAGCGGAGATCGTAGCACACGGTCATGCCGAGCCCGCCCCAGGGCGTCTCGGCCACGGTCGCTTCCCCGCCGGGCCGGTAGTTTTTCGATTCGCGGTAGGATTCGCCGCCGGGCAGGTCGACATCGAACATGTGGATCTTGTCGTAGCGCGCACCGATGACGCCATCCGGGCCGATGAGGAAGGAGCGATTCGCCGCCTGCCCCGGCCCGAGGAGGACCGCGATGGAACCGATCAGGAGCCAGCGGTCGAGCCGGTCCGCGAGCGCCTGAAAGGCCGCAAGCGCCTCCGATTCGGCCTCGGGCACGATGGTCGCAAACAAGGGCTTGGTGCGGTGATCGAGAAAGGCGGTGTTTTCCGGGGTCAGGATGAAGTCCGCGCCCGCGTCCGCCGCCTGTTCGATCAAGGCCGTCACCGCCGCGACATTCTCCCCGACGTCGTTCGAGGAATTGAGCTGGACCAGCGCGACGGTGAAGGGTGCGGTCATGCAGGATTCAGCAGGGGATCGAGCCCGCCTTCGGCGTCGAGCGCGTGAAGCTCGTCCGAGCCGCCGACATGGCGGCCGTCGATAAAGATTTGCGGCACCGAGGTGAGCCCGCCGGCGCGCTCGGTCATTTCCGCGCGCTTGGCGGCGTCCATGGACACATCGATCTCGGTGAACTCCGCGCCCTTGGACTTCAACAGCCGCTTGGCGGCAAAGCAGTAGGGGCACAGCATCGAGGTGTAGACTTCAATCTTGGCCATGGCATTTCCCGGAAAAAAGGCGCCGCGGGACGGGCCGGCGGCGCGACGCTTTATATAGGATCGTCCATTGGATGTACAACCCGGGCCACGGTTACGGCGCCGACCGCGCGGGCCCCGGCGCGCTTCAGGGCGCGGGCGCAGGCGCTCAAGGTCGCGCCGGTGGTGAACACGTCGTCGATCAGCAGGATCGACCTTTCCGCGAGCCGGGCCCGGCGCCGGGCCGGCACCGCGAAAGCGCCGCGCACGTTCAGAAAGCGCTGGCGCCCGGCAAGGCCGGCCTGGGTCGGCGTCGCCCGGCGGCGGGTCAGGGGCAGGAGGTCGAGATCCAACCCCAGCTCCGCCGCCAGCGGCCGGGCGAGCAGCGCCGACTGGTTGAAGCGCCGGCGCCAGAGCCGGCGGCGATGCAGCGGCACGGGCATGACGAGATCGAACTCCATGCCGGTGGCGCGGACGGCGCGCATGAGGAGCGGCGCGAAGACCGCCGCCATGTCGGTGCGGTCGCTGCGTTTGAATTTGAGAACCAAGTCGCGGCTCATGTCGTCGTATCTGAGCGCCGAGCGGGCGGCCTCGAAAGGCGGCGCGCGGCGCAGGCAGGAACCGCAGGTCGCGCCCTCGCCCTGATCATATTCGAACGGAAAGCCGCAGAGCGCGCAATGCGGCGGGGTGATGAAGTTGAGGTCGGACCAGCAG
>JAKSBY010000617.1 GCA_022360855.1 Sphingomonadales bacterium
AAGCTGTCGAGCGCCATGCCGTCCTTGGTGGTGAAGATCTTGGCGTCGGCGATGTTGGCGCCGCACACCGACAAGGCACCGGCGATATCGGCGAACAGGCCCGGGCGGTCTTTGGTGGTGACGCTGACCCGGGTCATGGCGCGGAAGGCATCGACATGGGCGTCGACGCCGACGGCAAGCTTCTCGAGCTGCACCCGGCGCATCAGCCGGGCGTCGCGCTCGTGGCCGTCCGGCTCCTCGGCGATCCAGTAGCTGTCCAGGAAGCGCCGGAGATGTTTGTCGACCGCCGTCTTCGGCCAGTCGGAGAGGCACGCCTTCAGCGCCGCCTTGCGTTCCTTCACGCGCAGCTTGCGGCCTTCCGACATATGGCCGGCCATCAGAAGTTCCTCGGCCGCGTTGTAGAGATCGCGCAGGAGCTGGCCCTTCCAGCCATTCCAGACCCCGGGGCCGACCGCGCGGATATCGACCACCGTCAGAGTGATCAGCAGCCTGAGCCGCTCCGGGCTGGCGACGTGGGCGCAGAAGTCGATCACGGTCTGCGGGTCGCTGACATCGCGCTTGAAGGCGCAGTGGCTCATCAACAGATGATAGCGCACCAGCCAGGCCACCGTCTCGGTCTCCGCCTCGTCGAGGCCGAGCCGTGGGCAGACCCGCTCCGCGATTCCGGCACCGATGATCGAATGATCGCCGCCGCGGCCCTTGGCGATGTCGTGAAACAGCACCGCCAGATAAAGCACGCGCCGGGACAGCACCTTGTGGATGATCGTGCTGGCCAGCGGATGGTCCTCGACGAATTCGCCGGCCTCGATCTTGGCGAGCAGGCCCAAGGCCCGGATCGTGTGCTCGTCCACCGTGAAGTGGTGGTACATGTCGAATTGTGTCTGCGCGACGACGCGGCCGAAGTCCGGGATGAACTTCCCGAACACGCCGGCCTCGTTCATCATCCGCAAGGTCACCTCGGCGTTCTTGCGCGAGGTCAGCACATCCATGAAGAAGCCGTTGGCGCGGGGATCGCGGCGGAGCTTCCGGTCGATCAGGTTCAGATTCTGGCCGATCAGACGGAACGCCTCCGGGTGAATGTCGAGCCCATGCTCGGCGGCCACGGCGAAGATCTCGAGGAGCTTGACCGGGTCGTCCCGAAAGGTGTTCGGCGCGGCAAGCATCAGCCGGCTGTCGACGATCTTGAAGCCCTTGACCGAGCGCCGGCCGAAATGGGCGCGCGCCAGGAGGCCGCGCTTCTTGTGCTGCGCCTCCAGGGCGGCGCAGAAGATGCGCGTCAGGTCGCCGACTCGCTTGGCGATCAGGAAGTAGTGCTTCATGAAGCGCTCGACGCCGCTGGCGCCGGGGTGATCGCGATAGCGGAGCCGGGCCGCAAGCTCCGGCTGCAGGTCGAACAGAAGCCGCTCCTCGGCCCGGCCCGCCGCCTCGTGCAGATGGAACCGCACGGTCCACTGGAACCGCTCGGCCTTGCGGAACTCGCGGAATTCGTCCTCGGTAAAGACGCCGGCCTTGATCAGGTCGCCAACATCCTCGGTGCGGTAAAGAAATTTGGCGATCCAGAACAGGGTCTGCAGGTCCCTGAGGCCGCCTTTGCCTTCCTTCAGATTGGGCTCGACCACATAGCGCGAATCGCCCATGCGGATGTGGCGCTCGTCGCGCTCCTTAAGCTTTTCCTCGACGAAACGCCGGCCGCCCGACTTGATGATCGCCTTGTCGAAGCGGGCGCGGAACGCGTCGTAGATCTCCTTGTCGCCCCAGATATAGCGGGATTCCAGAAGCGCCGTCTTGGTCGAGAGATCACGCTTGGCGATGGCGATACACTCGTCCGCCGAGCGGGTGGCGTGGCCGACCTTCAAGCCCAGATCCCACAGGATGTAGAGCATGTATTCCGCCACATTCTCGACCCAGGCGTTGCGCTTGTAGGGCAAGAGGAACAGGAGATCGATGTCGGAATAGGGCGCGAGCTGACCGCGGCCGTAACCGCCGACCGCGATCAGCGAAAGCCGCTCCGCCGCGGTTGGGTTGTTGAGCGGATAGACATGGGTGGTGGTGATCTCGTAAAGCGTGCGCAGGATCTGATCGATCAGGAAGCTCAGCGCCTCGGCGCATTGCCGGCCATTGGCGCCGCGCTCGGCGAGCCGGCCCGAGATCACCACACGGCCGGCATCGTGGGCCTGGCGCAGCCGGGCGAGCAGGGGGTCACGCAGGTCGTCGGCGCTCAGGCCCTCGGCCATCTCCGCAAGTTCGGCCTGCAGCTCCTTGCGTTCGATGATCTCGCGGCGATTTTTGATCTGATACATCCGTCAATCCGCGTCGTCTTCGGCCAGCGCCTTGAGCTCGTAAAGCGCCTCGAGCGCCTGGCGCGGGCTCAACGTGTCGGGCAGGATCGTCTCCAGCGCCTCGGCGACCTTCGAGGGCCGCGCCGCAAGGCCCGATTTCGGCCTGGGCGCCTGGCTCTGGAAGAGCGGCAGGTCGCGCGCCAGATCGAGGGTACCGCCCGAATCGCGGCGCTCCTCCAGCATATGCAGCACCTCTTCGGCGCGGGCCAGCGCGACCGCCGGGATGCCGGCCAGCTTGGCCACCTGGATGCCGTAGGAGCGGTCGGCGGCGCCGGCCGCCACCTCATGCAGGAACACCACCTCGCCCTGCCATTCCTTCACCCGCACGTTATAGAGCGCCAGCCTATCCAGCTTTTCTTTCAAAGCCGTCAATTCGTGATAGTGGGTGGCGAAGAGCGCCCGGCAGCGGTTGATCTCGTGCAGATGCTCGACCGCGGCCCAGGCGATGGAGAGCCCGTCATAGGTGGCCGTGCCGCGGCCGATCTCGTCGAGGATCACGAAGGCGCGCGGGCCGGCCTGGTTGAGGATGGCCGCGGTCTCCACCATCTCGACCATGAAGGTGGAGCGGCCGTGGGCGAGATCGTCGGAGGCGCCGACACGGCTGAACAGCCGATCAACCACGCCGATATGCGCCGCTTCGGCGGGAACGTAAGCGCCCATCTGCGCCAGGATCACGATCAGCGCGTTCTGACGCAGGAAGGTGCTCTTGCCGGCCATGTTGGGGCCGGTGATCAGCCACAGCCGGCCGTCTTCGCCAAGCCGGCAGTCATTGGCGACGAAGGGAGCCTCGTCCTGGCTCTTCAGCGCCGCCTCGACCACCGGATGACGGCCGGCGATGATCTCGAAGGCGGGCGTGCCGTCGACTACAGGCCGGCAGAAGCGGGCCTGGCCGGCGAGTGCCGCATGGCTCTGCGCCACGTCGATCCGCGCCACCGCGCGCGCCGCCCGCTGCAGCGCTGGCCACGCCTCGGCCACCGCCGCTGCCAGAGTGTCGAACACCTCGTGCTCCAGGGCCAGGGCGCGGTCGGCGGCGCTGCCGATCTTGGCCGCCAATTCCGATAGCTCGGGCGAGGTAAAGCGCACCGAATTGGCCAGGGTCTGGCGGTGGATGAAGGTCTCCGACAAGGGCGCGGCCATCAGCTTGTCGCCATGCCGCGCCGAGACGTCCACGTGATAGCCGAGCACGTTGTTGTGACGGATCTTGAGGGAGGCGATGCCGGTCAGCTTACGGTAGCGGCCCTCGAGTGCCGCGATCAGCCGCCGGCTCTCGTCGCGGAGCTGGCGCGCCTCGTCCAGGGCGGCGTGATAGCCCACCTCCACGAAGCCGCCGTCGCGGGCAACCAGCGGCGGCTCCGGGATCAGGGCGCGGGACAACAGGTCGATCAGCTCGTCATGGCTGCCGAGATCCCGTTCCGCGCGGGCCAGCCGTTCCGGCAATTCCGTGAGCGGCGGCTGCGGCACCAGCAGCGTACGCAGGGCCCGCGCCTGGATCAGGCCGTCGCGGATCGCCGCCAGGTCGCGCGGCCCGCCGCGGCCGAGCCCGAGGCGCGAGGCGGCGCGCTCGAAATCGGGCAGGGCGCGCAGGATATCGCGGAACTTGGCCGCCAGCGCCTCGTGCTCGAAGAAATAGGCGACCGCATCCAGCCGGGCATTAATGGCGGCGGGATCGGTCAGCGGCGCGGCGAGCTGATCGGCCAGAAGCCGCGCGCCGAGGCCGGTGATCGTACGGTCGATGGTCGCCTTCAGCGAGGTCTTGGCATCGCCGGACAGGCTCGCGGTCAGCTCCAGGCTGCGCCGCGTGGCCGGATCCATCAGCATGATCCCCTCGGCAGCGGATTTGACCGGCGGCTCAAGCCGGGGCATGGCGCCTTTCTGCGTCTCTTCGAGATAGGCGACGAGCCCGCCGGCGGCCGCAAAGTCGGCCCGCGTGGTGGCGCCGAAGCCGTCCAGCGCCGCGACCCGGAAGATCCGCTTCAGGGTCTTCTCGCCCCGGGTCGAATCGAAATCGGCTGCCGCCAGCGGCGTGATCACCGCCGTGTGCTCCGCAAGCGCCTCGGCGATTGCCGAGCCGGCCAGGAGCGTCTCGGAGATCACCAGCTCGCCGGGCGCGAGCCGTGCCAGCTCCGCCGCCAGCCTGTCCTCGCCCACGGCCATGATGCGGAAATCGCCGGTGGAGATATCCGCATAGGCCAGCGCCAACTCGCCGCCGGCGGCAGCCAGCGCGGCGATATAGTTATGGGCGCGGGCGTCCAGGAGCGCCTCTTCGGTCAGGGTGCCCGGCGTCACCAGACGCACGATCTCCCTTTTGACCACGGCTTTCGAGCCGCGCTTCTTGGCTTCCGCCGGGTCTTCTACCTGCTCGCAGACGGCGACGCGAAAGCCTTTCTTGATGAGCCGCGCCAGATAGACCTCGGCGGCGTGCACGGGCACGCCGGCCATGGGGATGTCCTCGCCCGCATGCTTGCCGCGCTTGGTCAGCGCGATATCCAGCGCCGCGGCCGACTTGACGGCGTCGTCGAAGAACATCTCGTAGAAGTCGCCCATGCGGTAGAACAGCAGGCAATTCGGGTATTCCGCCTTGATCCTGAGGTATTGCCCCATCATCGGCGTGGTCTTGGACGCGCGGCGTGCCCGGGGCGGAGCGCCGGTTTCGTCGTCGTTTGCGGCCTGTGGCCGGTTGTCTGCCGGTGCGCGGTCCACGATCGTCGGTAACTCCTTTAAATGGCCTTCAAATGGCAAACTTCGTCCGGGGGCTTCCCCTACCGGACGTAGCGTTTTAGTCTAGTCTTAATTGCGCATCCAAGTCGATCTCGCACGCCGACACCCACAAAAGCGCAAACAACCTCCCGTAGTTTTGGCGAAAGAGGGGCCCTATGCCGGACGACACGTCACGTTTCAGCGATCAGGAAGCGCTCTTGTTCCACTCTTCCGGCCGGCCCGGCAAGCTGGAGATCGTCTCGTCCAAGCCCATGGCCTCGCAGCGCGATCTGTCGCTGGCCTATTCGCCGGGGGTCGCCGCGCCGGTGCGCGCCATCGCCGACAACGCGGACGCCGCCTACGACTTCACCGCCAAGGGCAATCTCGTGGCGGTCGTGTCCAACGGCTCGGCGGTGCTCGGCCTCGGCGATCTCGGCGCCGTGGCCTCCAAGCCGGTGATGGAAGGCAAGGCGATCCTGTTCAAACGATTTGCCGACGTCGACGCCATCGACCTGGAGGTGGACACCGCCGATATCGACGCCTTCGTCAACTGCGTCAAGCTGCTGGAGCCGAGCTTCGGCGGGATCAACCTGGAAGACATCAAGGCGCCGGAGTGCTTCATCATCGAGCAGAAGCTGCGCGAGGCCATGGCGATCCCGGTGTTTCACGACGATCAGCACGGCACCGCCATCATCACCGTCGCCGGCATCCTGAACGCCCTCGATCTGACCAACCGCAAGATCGGCGACGTCAAGGTCGTCGTCAACGGCGCCGGCGCGGCCGCCATCGCCTGCACCGAGCTCCTCAAGGCGATGGGATTGGGCCAGGACTGCGTCGTCCTCTGCGATTCCAAGGGCGTCATCTACAAGGGCCGCGAGGCCGGCATGAACCAGTGGAAGTCGGCGCATGCGGCCGACACCAAGGCGCGCACCCTGGAAGAGGCGATGAAGGGCGCCGACATCTTCATCGGCCTGTCGGTCAAGGGCGCGGTGACCGCGGAGATGGTGAAGTCCATGACCTACCGGCCGATCATCTTCGCCATGGCCAATCCGGACCCGGAGATCGCGCCCGAAGAGGTGGCCGCCATCCGCGAGGACGCGATCATGGCCACCGGGCGGTCGGACTATCCGAACCAGGTGAACAACGTTCTCGGCTTCCCCTATATCTTCCGCGGTGCTTTGGATGTGCGCGCCAAGACCATCAATGACGAGATGAAGATCGCCGCCGCCCGGGCCTTGGCCGAGCTCGCCCGGGAAGACGTGCCCGACGAGGTGGCCACCGCCTATTCCGGGCGCCGGCCCTATTACGGCCCGAACTACATCATCCCCGCGCCCTTCGATCCGCGGCTCATCGAATATGTGCCGCCGCATGTCGCCAAGGCGGCGATAGACACGGGCGTGGCGCGGCGGACCATCGACGACATGGAGAGCTACCGGCGCACGCTGGGCGCGCGCATGAACCCGACCGTCGCCATTCTCAGCCAGATGTTCGAGCAGCTTAAAAAGAGCCCGCGACGGGTCGTCTTTGCCGAGGCCGAGGAGGAGCGGGTGATCCGCGCCGCCATCTCGTTCAAGAATATGGGCTACGGCATGCCGGTCCTGATCGGTTTCGACGAGCGCGTGCGCGAGAACCTGGCGGATATGGGCATCGAACCGGATACCGTGGAGATCCACAACGCCCGCACCTCGACCCGCAACGAGGATTATGTGGAGTTCCTCTATGGCCGGCTCAACCGGCGCGGCTTTCTGAAGCGCGACGTGCAGCGGCTGGTCAACCGCGACCGCAACGTGTTCGGCGCCTGCATGGTGGCCTTGGGCGAGGCGGACGCCATGGTCACCGGCATCACGCGCAACTACTGGCAGGCGCTCCGCAACATCCGCTACGTGATCGACCCGCAGCAGGGCTATTCGCCGCTCGGCCTCTCCATCGTCGTCGCCGCCGGGCGCACGGTCTTCATCGCCGACACCGCGGTCAACGAACGGCCCGACGCCGGCGAGCTCGCCGATATCGCCACGCAGAGCGCCGAAGCGGTCCGCCGCCTCGGCCACGAGCCGCGCGTCGCTTTCCTGTCTTATTCCGACTTCGGCAATCCGATGCGGGAGAAAGCGGACCATATCCGCGAGGCGGTGGAAATCCTCGAGGGCCGCACGGTGGATTTCGAGTTCGACGGCGAGATGGCGGCGGACACGGCGCTGAACCCGGAGCTCAAGCGCCTCTATCCCTTCACCCGGCTCTCCGGCCCCGCCAACGTCCTGATCATGCCGGCACTGCATTCGGCCAACATCTC
>JAKSBY010000387.1 GCA_022360855.1 Sphingomonadales bacterium
AGTTCGGCGCCAACGCACTGGCCGCCGATTTCTACCCGACCGCCGCGCGGGCCACCGGCATCGGCTGGGCGCTCGGCATCGGGCGCATTGGCTCCATCATCGGCCCGTTTGCCGGCGGTGTTCTGATCGCGCTTGCCTGGCGTACCGGCGATATCTTTCTCGTCAGCGCCTTGCCTGCCCTCGTCGCATCGGCAGCCGTGTTCCTTATGGGCAAAAGCGCCAGATAGCGGGGCGCCTGTCAGACAGGCCAATGGAGGACAGCGTCATGCTCTGGCTTCCTTGCCGCCTGTGTCCCGCTGTTGGTTTAAGGCTGGCCGACGCGCCGTACATGAGTTTGACGGTTGGCATCTCCCGGTCGTAGGTCACCAGGAGACGCAACTCGGCAGCAAAAAGTAGAATAGCATGAAACAACAGATCAAATACAACCCTCTGATTCTATCGTATCAAATCCGCCCGGGTTGTTTCTAAGTTGGCAAACTCATAACCTGAAGGCCGCAAAATCCAAATCCGCCGGAGACCGTTATTTCTGCAGGAGTGTCCGGCCCGGAGACACGGGTAGCGGGCAGTACCTAAAGCATAGGTAACAGATTTGTTCGAGCGGGTTATTGATTGTGTGCCGCGTTTCTTGCTCTAAAACGGCTTCATCCACGCCTGTATGATCCCGGCGGTGGCCACTGCCATACGGGTGCTTTAGGGAAATCGAGCGTCGGAGATGCCCAGCATTTCGCGAGTTTCGCCGGATGTTGCGATTTCGCCGCCGAGCTTCTCGACAATCCAGCGTCCTTTTTCGACGAGCTCGGCGTTTCCGGAGGTCGGAACGCCGCGAGCCAGATAGGTCGTATCCTCCATGCCGATGCGTACGTGTCCGCCCATCAAGAAGCTCTGTGCAAGTGTGGGAAAGGCCTGCCTGCCGATACCGAACGCACCCCAGAAAGAGTTCGGCGGCAACATTGATTTTGCAAAGCTCAGCGTCTCCGGAGTCGACGGGAAACCGTATTTCACGCCGAGCACGATATTGATCATGGCAGGCGCCCGGATCACTCCTTTGCCCAGGAGATCAAGCGCCAACTGCATATCGCCGGAATCAAACAACTCGAGTTCCGGCGTCACACCGCTGTCGTAAGCGATTTCCGCCATGACTTCGAGGTTTTCAGGGGTGTTTATGACGACTTCGCCGCCGAACACCATCGTATTGAGATCGAGCGTGCAGACATCGGGCTTCAAAGCGACGATATGCTCCATTCGTTTGCTCGGAAGCAGGAAGTTGGTCCGCGGTCCCGCGACCGCCGGATTATCGGGACTGGGCTGATAACGTCCCCCCGGCCCGGTGGTCAGGTTGATGATCAGATCCGTATTTCGCTGCCGGATGAGTTCGACAGCTTCGGCATACAGTTCGAGCCGCATCGACGGCTCGCCGGTATCCGGCTCGCGGACGTGGATATGCACGATGGAGGCACCCGCGCTTGCGGCTTCGAGCGAGGCTGTCGCGATCTCTCGCGGGGACCAGGGCAAATTCGGGTTCGATTCCGGTTTTGTGAGATTGCCCGTAATTGCGCAGCTTATGACGGTCTTTCGCATTGAACTCTTTCCCCTGCCGCCGACGGCCGCCCTCGCTCGTGGCATTCATCGCGTGCGGTAATTAAACATACGTGCGCAAAACGAACAAATCAAGTCAGCGCGGAAAAAATTGCATGTGGGATTGGTCTATGCCTTTAGTCCTCATCGTCATTGCGCCCCCCGCGAAAGTGGGGGAAGCAATGCAGGGCGCGCGATCCTATTTCAGTGACAGTTACCTTTTTATTTTCCTTTTAAAAACAATGTTTTAGAAAATACTATCTTAAAAAAGGTAACTGTCACCGAAATAGCTGATTGCCGCTTAGGAGTGCGGGGGCAGTCCGCGCACGGCCCTGTCGAGAAGGTCTTCCAGGTCTGTCTTGGTATAGCGTCGCGGGTTGTTGTATTTCTGCTTCATCGCAGCATCGACCACTTTTGGAATGTCGCCGCGCTTCATCCCGATCTCGGCCAGGGAACGCGGGGCGCCTAATTCGCTGTTGAGCTGTAGAAGACTCTCGACGGGGGCGGGCCCCAGGACCCGCTGCAAGCGTGCCATTGCGGCTGGAATGGCGGGAGCGTTAAACGCCAGTGAATAGGGCAGCATCACCGAATGGGTTTCCGCATGGGGCAAATCCAGCGTCCCGCCAAGCGCGTGGCACAGCTTGTGGTGCAAGGCGACGCCGCTCATGCCGAGCGTCAGGCCGGCCAGCCATGCGCCGTATAATGCGCCGGTGCGCGCCCCGATTTGCTCAGGTGCGGCGTAGAGCTGCGGCAGGCTCTCGCAAAGGGCCCGGATCGCTTCCTCGGCGATCGCGGAGAGAAGCGGATTGCAGCCCTCAGCATAGAGCGCCTCGATGGCATGGGCCATCGCGTTCAAACCGCTCATCCCCGAATAGCGCGGCGGCAGGGAGAGGGTGAGTTCGGGATCGTAGATGACCGACGCGGGCCGGACACACGCGTCCTTGCCGGTGGTCTTCAGCCCGTTTTCCGTCATGCCCCAGATCGAGGTCATCTCGGAGCCGGCATAGGTCGTCGGGATCGCGATAAGCGGGATGCCATGTCTCAGTGCCAGCGCCTTGCCAAGGCCGATTGTCGAGCCGCCGCCGGCGCAGACGCTGATGTCGGCTGCCAGCGCCGCAGCCTGATCATGTGCCTGGCGCACCAACTCCACCGGCACATGCATGCGCGCCCGATCGAATATTCCTGCCGCTCGGCTCCCCAATAATTCTCGGGCCGTGACAGCAAGATCGCGCTGCTCGGGCGTGCAGATGATCAACGCCCGATGTTTCCGCAGCCGTTCCATTTCAGCCGGCAGCTCCACGAGACGGCCGGCGCCGAAGATGACGCGGAACCGCTCGAAATTGCACTCAAAGCTAGTCGAATCCATGCTTCCTCGCCCTTTCTGGGCCTTAGACTCATAAATGGAGATGCCCGGTCATGACCAGCCGGTCGTCCGATCCCCGGCATTCAAGTTCCAACGCGTCCTCCCTGGCTTCATAGATGCTATAGGCGGCCGCCTCATTGACATAGAGCGGGCTCCGGGCCCTGAATTCGAAGGCGCCGGCGGACGCATAGACGGGGTGAGGGCTTGCGCACTCGAGCAGAAACAGCGCGATAAGCGGCCCGTGAACGACGATATCCGCATATCCTTCGACCAATGTCGCGTAGTCTCGATCATAATGGATGCGATGGCCGTTATAGGTCAGGGCCGAAAAGCGCACCAAGTCGGCTTCATGCCAGATTCGAGAGACTGAGTGGATTGCCGTTCCAGCCTTGGGCGGCGCCGGCGCGCGCGGCGCTTTGGGCGCGGGGTCCGCTGTTGCGGCCGGCCTGTAGACAATGTCCTGCTCTTCGCGCAAGCACAAGTGCTGGCCGGCATAGATCCGGTACTCCACGGTTACGAAGTGCAGCGGCCCGGATCTGCCGTCTTTGGTGGTTTGGTCCCGTATGCTCCGCTGCCGTGTGAGGGTTTCGCCGATGCGCGGCGGATGACAGATCCGGGTTCTGCCGCCGGCGAACATACGTCTTGTAAATCCTGCGTCGGCCAGGGCGCCGGTCCTGACGGGGTGTCCGTCTTCGCCGATATCGCGCCCGCGGACGGCGGCAGGAAAGTAAAGCCAGTGCCACATGAGCGGCAGAGCGCATCCGTCTTCGAAGCGTATGCAATCGCGGTCGAACAGGGCCGCGAGGGCCGTGGCCGGCCATTCGGACAGGACATCCGTGCACGGCTCCGCGACGTCGTCCGCTTGCTTGATCTGCATCGGGCGCCTCGCTCCCTTAGCCGGCCGTCACAATGCCGCGTGCAATCAGGTCCTCGATTTCCGGTCCGCTCATGCCAAGCCTCTCACGCAACAGGGACAATGTGTCCGCGCCCAGATTCGGGGCCACAGACGGGGGAGTGCGCGGAGCACCGGCAAAGTCGAGCGGCGAGCCCGGCGCCCTGTGCACGCCGATACCCGGCTGATCGATCTCCGCAAACATGGGGTTTTGCAGCGAAAGCCGTGGGTCTTCCTTCAGCGCTTCGGTCAAACGCCGGTACGGCCCCCAGCAGACCCCTGCGGCATCCAGCTTGGCCGCGATTTTTTCCATGGGCAGCCGGCTTGACCAGCTTTCGATCGCCGCAGCGATTTCGCCGCGCGCGGCGAATCTGTCGGCTTCCCTCGTGAAATCCAAGCCGCGCTCGGCGGCGATCCGCGCGAACTCATTGGCCAGACCGGTCGCGTCGCACAGGCCGCGCCATTGCCTCGAGGTGATCGCGACGACGATGAAGCTGCGCCCGTCGGCGGAGCTGAAATCCCGGCCAAAGGCGCCATAAAGATGGTTGCCGAGCCTGGCGCGGTCCTGGCCGAGGACTTCGGCTTCGCTCAGGAGTCCGATAGAGCCGACGGTCGAGAATGCGACATCGGAAAGCGCAACCCGAACCAGGCGTCCTTCACCGGTCTCCCGCCTGTGCATCTCGGCCGCCGCAACCGCCAGGGCGACATAGAGTGCGGTGGCGATGTCCCAGGCGGGCAGGACGTGATTGACCGGGCCGTCATGGTCCTCCGGGCCCGTCGCATAAGGCAGCCCGGTGGCGCAGTTGACCGTATAGTCCACGGCCTTGGAGCCATCGGGATTGCCCTGTACCACGACCATGATGAGGTCTTTGCGCGACTGCGAGAGGGACTCGTAGCCGAGCCAGTCGCGCTCGGGCAGATTGGTGATGAAGATGCCTGCGTCGCTGATCAACTCGCGGATGATCTCCCGGGCTTCGGGTGACTTCAGATCCAGGCCTATCGATTTCTTGTTCTTGTTCAGGCCCGTCCAGTACAGGCTACGCCCCGACGGCGACAGCGGCCAGCGGGTGTAGTCGATTCCCCCGCCGGTGTTGTCAAACCGGACGACATCCGCCCCGAGCTGGGCCAGCACCAGCCCTGCCATCGGGGCGGCGATGAACGCCGATGCCTCGATAATCCTCAGTCCGCTGAGTACTCCAACCATCGCAAATCCGCAGGCGTCAGTAGGTGACCACCGACCGGATCGATGTGCCGCTATGCATCAAATCGAACGCCTCGTTGATCTCGTGATGCGGCAGGACATGGGTGATGAGGTCATCGACGTTGATTTTCTTGTCCATATACCAGTCTACGATCTTCGGCGTGTCGGTGCGCCCGCGGGCGCCGCCGAACGCCGTTCCCTTCCAGACCCGCCCCGTCACCAGCTGGAACGGCCTTGTTGAAATCTCGGCGCCGGCCTCGGCGACGCCGATAATGACCGACTGTCCCCAGCCGCGATGGCAGCATTCAAGCGCTTGGCGCATCACCTCGGTGTTGCCCGTGCAGTCGAAGGAATAGTCCGCACCGCCGCCGGTCAGTTCGACAATCCTGTCGACGACATTGTCTGCGCCGGTCTCCGTGGGGTTGACGAAATCGGTCATGCCGAACGCCTGCGCCACGGTCGATCTTGCGGGATTGATATCGACGCCGATGATCGTGTCGGCGCCGACGAGCCGGGCCGCTTGGACGACGTTGAGACCAATCCCTCCGAGGCCGAATACGGCGACGCTGGCGCCGGGCTCGACGCCCGCGGTCCAGACGACCGCGCCAACTCCCGTCGTCACCCCGCAGCCGATGTAGCAGGCTTTCTCGAAAGGCGCGTCGGCGCGGATTTTCGCAACCGCGATTTCCGGCAGTACCGTGAAATTCGAAAAGGTCGAGCAGCCCATATAGTGATAGAGGGTTTTGCCCTTGCGGCTGAAACGGCTCGTGCCGTCGGGCATCACGCCCCGGCCTTGCGTCGCGCGGATGGCGGTACACAGGTTGGATTTCCGGGACAGGCAGGTTTTGCAGGTCCGGCATTCGGGCGTGTAAAGGGGGATGACGTGGTCGCCGGGAGCGACCGACGTGACGCCGGCTCCGATTTCGCGCACGATCCCGGCCCCTTCATGGCCAAGGATCGAGGGGAATATCCCTTCCGAGTCCTTGCCGGAAAGCGTGTAGGCGTCTGTGTGGCAGATGCCGGCTGCCTTGATCTCCACGAGCACTTCCTGCTCTCTCGGGCCTTCAAGATCGATTTCCTCGATAACGAGCGGTTCGTTCGGGGCGACAGCGATGGCGGCGCGGGTTTTCATTGAAGGTGATTTCCCAGTGTTTCGTTCAGAGCGACTTCTTGACGGTCAGATACCATTCCCGGGGCCGCGCGAACGTGGCATCGACAAGGCTGGAGGTGATGAGATCCGCGAACCCGGCGATGATGTATTTCTCATTGGTGAGGTTCGTCGCGCCGACCAGGATTTTCAGCCCCCAGTCGATGTTCTCGTAGCCGATGTTGAGGTTCACGAGGCTGTAGGCCTCCTGAAGCAGTTCCGGCGTGTTCAGCGCGTCAAAATAGACTTCCGAACGGTAAGACCAGTCCACGCGGCCGATAATGTCGCCCTTCAGCCGCTCGACCGGGTAGTTCAGGACTGCCGAAACATTGCCGGTCCATTCGGGGGTATAGGCGAGCTCGTCGTCGAGCGAGAGCAGCGCGCGCGGGTCGCGGACCTCCGTATATTTCGCGTCGGTATATCCGAAGCCGCCCGAAAGGGTCAGGAAATGCGAAGCCACGAAGGTCGCTTCCAGCTCGATGCCTTTGATCCGTGCCTCGCCCGCATTCTCGTTGAGCGGCTCGACCTGGTTGAAGACGACCACCTGGAGGTCGGTGTAATTGGCGAGGAATGCGGCAGCGTTCAGACGGAACCTGCGGTCGAACCCGTCAAACTTGAACCCGACCTCCCAGGAGCTGACCTTCTCGGGGTTGAACGACGGGGATTCGGCACGCGGAAACGCAATACGCTGGGAGAAGCCGCCGCTCTTGAAGCCCTTGGACCACGAGGCATAGGTCAGGAGCGCGTCGCTCCAGCGGTAGTCGATGCTTACCGCCGGCGTGAATTCGTCAAAGCTCGCGCTGGCGTCGTCGATCAGCAGCACGGTGCCCGGCGGCGGGCCGACCGGGTTAAAGAAATCGGGCCCGGTCGTAATGATGATCGGCTCGTTTGTCTTTGTCTCGTAGGTGTATCTCATGCCGGGCGTTATGGAGAGCCCGTCGAACAGGTCGAAGGAGGCCTGCGCGAACCCCGCCCAGCTCTCCGTCGTCACAATCGCGGAATTGTCGATATAGACGAACGCAATGTCGACGGGCGCGAAGAAGTTGATGTCTTCATAGAGAAAGAAGCCGCCCACCAGCCAGTTGACGCGGCCGTTGGCGGCATTGCCGGAGAACTGAAGCTCCTGACTGAACTGCTGCTGGTCGATGCGCGTGGCCGGATGCAAGATGACCGTGGGCGACGCGTCGCCGTCCCGGTCGTTGTCGCTGTCGGCCATCCTGAAGGCGGTGATGGATTTTATGTCGAGCCAGTCGGCGGCGCTGACCGCTATGGTGGCGCCCACGCCAAACAGATCCAGATCGGATTTCGACCTGCTGCCATCCGCGAAATTCGTATACGGATCGCCGGTTATCCACCGCGAATCGAAAGTGAACTGATCGGGGTCCGAAAGCGCCGGTGGAAAGAACACGTTGTTGACGAAGGCCGAGATGCCGCTCACCAGATTGCCGCCGCCGTCGAAAGTGCCCGGATCGACCGCCAACAAGGTGGTGCCGGAGGATTCTTCCCGTTTACGCGTCCAATCCAACGACAAATCGACCTCGACCGCATCCGCCGGGCGCCAGTTCATGGCGAAGCGGGCGGAGAGGGAGTTGATGTTGCCGTATTCGGTGCCGTCGAGCAGGCTGGTGACATAGCCGTCCCTGTTCAGCGAGGCGAACGACCACCGGGTGGACAATTCGTCGGAGAGCGGAACATCCAGCGCCGTCTTGACATCGATACGATCGAACCGCCCGGTGGTCGCCTGCAGATACCCGCCAAGCTCGTCGCCCGGCTTTTTCGACGTCAGCAGGATCGCGCCGCCGACCGTGTTCTTCCCGAAGAGCGTGCCCTGCGGTCCGCGCAGCACCTCCACCTGTTGCAGGTCCACCGTGTCGAAAACACCGCCCGTGGTCCGCGAGATGTAGACGCCGTCCAGATAGATCCCCACGCCCGGATCAATATGCGGATAGAAGTCGCTCTACCCGATGCCGCGAATGAACACGACGGCCGCATTCGCGCTGCCGGAATTCGACGCAACGGTGTTGAAGGTCATGTTGGGAACGGCCTGTGCGATGTTGGAGATATCCGAGTAGCCCCGGTTTTCGATCTCCTCCGGGCTGAATGCCGTCACCGCGATGGGCGTATCCTGGAGAGATTCCTCGCGGCGGCGCGCATTGACGACGATCTGGTCGATGCGAAGATCCTGAGCGCCGGCGTCCTGCTCGGCTTGGGATTGGGCCTGCGCGCTCGCCGGCAACGCGATTTCCGAGCACAGCGCCACCAGCAGCGCCACGCCGAAAACCCAGCTTCTCTCGATTTTTACATGCCCAAACACGTTAGCCATCAAACCCTCCCTAAAGACTGATTGTGCGTATATCGCACGTTTGTGCGCTTAATTACACTGGTTATGCGCGGAAGGAAAGGAAAATCTTGTCTCGCCGAAATTTGGCGGTATGCTGCGCCGCGTGTTGTGCGTATAGCGTACTTATGTTACCATACCGCACATCCCGTAAAATGGGGGCGGGTCGCGAATAAAGGAAGGCTGAGAAAACAGCCGGTTGTTATGTCGGAGGAGCGAAGATGTATGTGAAGAATGCCTGGTATGTCGCCGCCTGGAGTACGGAAGTGAGCCGGGAACTTTTGTCCCGGGAAATCTGCGACGTATCGGTACTCCTGTTTCGGCGCGAGAACGGAGATGCGGTGGCCATCGGCAATCGATGCCCGCATCGTTTTGCGCCGCTCCAGATGGGCAAGCTTATGGGCGATGTCGTTCAGTGCCCGTATCACGGCCTCAAATTCGACCATCGCGGCGCGTGTGTCGAAAACCCCCATGGCGACGGGAAGGTTCCCCGCGCCTGCAAGGTCCCGTCGTTTCCCGCCGTAGAGCGCCATGGGCTTATCTGGCTTTGGTTCGGCGATCAAGAAATCGCCGAGGAAAGCCTGATTCCCGATTTCAGCTGCCTGGTCGATACGGAGAATTACCGAACCGTCGGCGGTACCATCCTGATGGACGCCAACTACGAGCTGATCACCGACAACCTTGTCGATCTCAGCCATGTCGAGTTCGTTCACGAAGGCATTCTGGGGTCCGAAGCGATCAAGCGCGGCCGGCATGAGGTGCTGCAGGACGGGCTGACCGTCCATTCGAACCGGTGGTGTCCGGACGGGCTGGCGCCCCCTGCCTGGGACGCCATGTTCGGCAATTACGGAAAACCCGTCGATCACTGGCTCAACATGCGATGGGACCCGCCGGCCCACATGCTCCTGGACGTTGGCGTGACCCCGACCGGCCGGCCCGTCGAAGACGGGATCATGATCTTGGGCACGGATATCCTCACGCCGGCATCGAAGACCAGGACCCACTATTTCTGGGCGATATCGCGCCCTTACGACCTGGACAACCCGGAAGTCGACAAGGCCTGGGAGCAGGCGATCGACGCGGCCTTCGTAGGGCAGGACAAGCCGATGCTGGAGGCGGTCCAGGTCATGATGGGCGATAAGAGCTTTGATGAGCTGAAGCCGGTGATGATCTCTCCGGACGCGGGCGCCGTGAGGTGCAGGCGCATTATTGCCGATCTCATCAGCGGAGAGTGCTCCGTTGCCGTCGACCACGCGAATTGCGGAGAAAAAGATGCGCCTGCAAACAGAGCTTCTCATTGACGGTGAGTGGCGTCCGTCCCGCGGCGGCAGCCGAATCGAGGTAACCAATCCCTATGATTCTTCGGTGATCTGCGACATTGCCGAAGCGCGCGGGCAGGATGTCGACGATGCCGTCGCCGCGGCGGCGCAAGCCTTTCCAAAGTGGCGGGCGCTGCCGGCGATGGCGCGCGGCGGGCTGCTGCTGAAACTGGCGGCGATGATAGAAGAACATGCCGACGAACTCGCCGCGCTCGAAAGCCTGGATACCGGGCACCCGATCCGCGATGCCCGCCATCTCGACGTGCCCCGCACCGCCGCCGTCTTCCGATATTTCGGCGGCATGGCCGACAAGTTCGAGGGGAGGGTGATTCCCGCCTATCCCGGGTTCCTCAGCTATGTCGATAACGAGCCGATCGGGGTCGTGGGCCAGATCGTGCCGTGGAATTTTCCCCTCATGTTTACGAGCTGGAAAATGGCGCCGGCGCTGGCCGCCGGCAATTGCGTCGTGCTGAAACCGTCCGAGCTGACGCCGCTTTCCACTTTGCGTATCGGCGAATTGATGATGGAGGCGGGGTTCCCCAGGGGCGTCGTGAATATCGTTCCCGGCTTTGGGCAGGAGGCGGGCCAGCGCATTGCGGAGCATCCGGGCGTCGGAAAGGTCGCGTTCACCGGCTCGACCGCGACCGGGCGCCGAATCGTCGAAGCTTCAAGCGGCAACCTCAAGAAGATTCAGCTCGAACTCGGCGGCAAGGGCCCGAACATCATTTTCAAGGACGCGAACCTGCAGGACGCGGTGAACGGCAGCGCCTGGGCGATTTTTCACAATCAGGGCCAAGCCTGCATCGCGGGCTCGCGGATCATCGTCCACGAAGACATCGCCGACGCGTTCATCGCCAGGTTCACGGAGCTGGCCGCCTCGATCCGTTTGGGCGACCCCTCGGATCCGGATACGGAGATGGGGCCGGTCACGTCGCGGCCTCATCAGGAGCGCGTTCTGCAGTACTGCGCCTATGCGGTGGAAGACGGCGGCGAGATTCTCACCGGCGGCCGGGCGCCGGACGGCGATCTCGCCAAGGGCTTTTTCGTCGAGCCGACGGTGGTGCGGGCCGCGCCCGACGACCGGGTCTGCCAGGACGAAGTGTTCGGGCCCTTCGTGTCGGTCACCACATTCAGGACCGACGAAGAGGCCTTGGAAATCGCCAACAACACGATCTACGGCCTCGGCAGCGGCCTTTGGACCGAAGACCTGCGGCGCGCCCACAGATTCGCCCGCGAAATCCACGCCGGGATGGTCTGGATCAATTGCTACAAGGTCGTGCATCCCGGCTCACCCTTCGGCGGCGTCGGCGAATCCGGCTATGGCCGCGAGATGGGGTTCGACGTCATGCGCGAGTATACGCACACGAAATCGGTCTGGGTGAACTACGGCGCGGACATCGAGCCGTATTATGTACGGTAGAGCGAACTGAGTTTAGATTGATCCACACCCAGACTGTCACCCGCCGACTCGATCGGCGGGTCCATAGGGCCACCGTCTCCCTTAAGTACCAGGTACTATAGACCTAGACAAATGCTGTCATTGCGAGGAGCGCCAGCGACGCGGACGCGGCAATCCAGATGCCTATTTCGGTGACAGTTACCTTATTTAAGGCGAGTTTTTCTAATCGGTTGTTTCTAAATATAAAATAAAAAGGTAACTGTCACCGAAATAGCTGTCATCGAAATAGGTTACCCTAGATTGCTTCGCTGCGCTCGCAATGACGAATCTCTGTTTCAGCTTATGAGCATAGCGTCTTAGAGGCGCCGTTCCGGCGCGCGCGTCTTACAGATCCAGGACCAGCCTCGGCGTCAGCGCGCGTGAGCAGCAGATTGTCATGACGGTGTTGGAGCTCTTCTCATCGTCGGTCAGGTAGACGTCTTTGTGCAGCGGCGTGCCGTCGATGATTTTTGTGACGCAGGTTCCGCAAACCCCTTGCTCACAGGAAACCGGCGGCTCGATCCCGGCGTCATAGAGAACGTCGACGATGGACTTGTCCGCAGGAATCGAAAATTCCTTCTGCGATCTGGCCAGCTCGACAACGAAGGCCGAAGAGTCGGAACCGGCCCCCGCTTCCGAGTCTGCGGGCGCAACGAAAAACTCCTGATGGATGCGGTCCGTGCTCCACTGCGCTTCGGCCGCTGATTGGGTGACCGCCTGCATGAAGCCCGTAGGACCGCAGACATAGAGGTGCGCGTCCGCCGGCGCCGTGTCCAGCACACCGGCAATGTCGAGACCGGGCCCGGCATCGTCGAAGTAAAGATGGCTATGCCCCTCCAATCCCGTGGACCGGAGCTCGTCGAGAAACGCCGCGCGCGATTCGGTCCGGCAGCAATAGTGAAGGTCGAACGCTGCGCCGAGAGCAAAAAGGCGCCGCGCCATGCAGAGAAGCGGCGTGATGCCGATCCCGCCTGCGAACAGGAGCGTGTGTGCGGCCTCTTCGCGAAGCATGAAATTGTTCTTGGGCGGGCTGATCTTCAGCGTATCCCCGGTCTTGACCTTCTCATGAATCGCGCTGGATCCGCCTCTGCCCCGCTTCTCGTGTAGAACGCCCAGAACATACCGGCTTTCTTCGCCCGGCTCATTGCAGAGCGAATACTGGCGAATGAGCCTCTCGCCGATATGCACGTCGATATGCGCGCCGGGCGAAAAGGCCGGCAGCGCTCCGCCGTCCGCGCGACGGAGCTCGAGCCGGGCTATATCGTCCGCAATCAGTTCCTTGGCGGCGACGACCACATCGATCAGTTCAGACACGGCGCCGTTATGTTTCCGCTTGGATGGCTGGCGCGGTTGCGGCCGGGCAATCGTTATGCGGTGGGTGCTGCTCCTCTTCGTCGATCAGCCGCTGGACGATCCTGCGCGCCTGGATTGCGGCATGGTCGGCCTTGTTGACGACCGGGTTCATTTTCAGGATGTCCCATTCGCCCTGCATGCGCGACTGCACCGCCTCCACGATCGCCTTGTCCTGATTGAAGGCGTATTCCAGCGCCTTCATCCAGAAGGAGGTGACGGCCGGCTCCTGGCTTCTGTATTTATGGGCGGCGCCGAAGAAATAATGCGTGCTGGTGGCGGTTTCCGGAGTCAGGCAGTCCAGGCCGAATATCGCGATCCCGTCGTCGCGTGCCTTGCCGGTCGGGGTCACGCCGACATCCAGGATCATATTGGCGCCGGCCTCCCAGTGCATGTCCATCCACAGATCCACATTTCCGTCGTAGTCGTCAAAGGCCAGGCGCCAGGCCGGAACCGCCGGCCCGTCCCGAATGATGCGCCTTTCGACAACGCTGCGGTCGCCGACATCCGTCTGTGTCTCCGACTGTTTCGCAACATGCGGATTGCCGAGAATGTCGGCATGCACAAATGCGATATGCGTCAGATCAAGCAGGTTATCGGTAAGCAGCTGGTAGTTTGCGTTGACCAGCAGATGTCCGCCATCGGATGCCCAGTCCGGATGATCGTATTGGTAATAGTCGGGGATATCCTCCGGATCGGCCCGGTCCGGATCACCCAGCCAGATCCAGATCATATTGTGCCGTTCGACGACGGGATAGGTCTCAACCCGGGCCGCGCGCGGAATCTTGTCGTCCGGCTGCGTCGGGTTGCTCACGCAGCGTCCGGTATCGGAGAAGGTCATGCCGTGATAGGCGCACTGGATCGTATCGCCGTTCACCTTGCCGCAGGATAGCGGCGCGAATCTGTGCGGGCACCTGTCATGCATGGCGACCGGCGTTCCGTCGCGCCGTCGAAACATCACGACCGGCTGCCCCAGCAACGTTCGCGTGAACGCGCCGACGCGCGTCACCTCCTTCGTCCAGGCCGCGATATACCAAGCGTTGCGCACAAACATTGCTTCAGCCCTCCATACAAAGCCGCCGCCGTAACCGCTTTGTACACAGCTTCGGTTCGGCGACGGTTACCTTCAACAGACATATGTGCTTATTACGCACACATGTGCGTTTTAATACATCTCGTGGGCAATGTCTAATGCCTATTGTTCAAGGTACAAGGAAGACGGCGCCGGCTCGTGGAGGATTGTTGTGCGCGCGTATTGACGTGGTGCGATCACTGCAATAAAGTGCGCTTACCGCATTATTGTGCGGTATGAGTACATTCTGTAAATCGAGGTCGAGGCCAATGCCAGTTTATCACACCGAAATCGGCTCGGTGGCGGAGTATCGCAAAGGTGGGGTTGAGATCATCGACGATGACCCCCGAAACTACGCCTTCTCAAACATCTTCGAAGTCGCCGCGACATCGCCACCTTATGCGCGCATTGCCGTGGCCGTAAATGAAGGCAATGTCCTTGAAGCGGCGCGCTGCGAAGGCGTATCCCCGTACTGGACCTGCGCCCATGACGAGTTTGTTCTGGTCATGGATGGGGAAGTCAGAATCGACTTCATCGATCTGGCGGAAGACGCGCGGGCGCCAAGCGATTCCACGGGCGCGCATGAGCTGGACGGCGCACCGTCGGGCAAAGCCATGGGGCACATTATTGCGAAGAAGGGCCATATGGCGCTGTTGCCTGAGAATTGCGCCTACAGATTTTCCGCCGAGGGTGTCGGGGCCCTGCTTTTTCAAACGATCGCCGGACCCGCCACCGAGTACAGATGGGGCCAGATCTGCCAGACGGAGAGCCTTGGCCGCGTCCTGTGAGCAGGCAGGGTCCTCAGAACCGATAGGGTGAAGTTAAAGATGACCGCAGAATCGAAACCGATGGAGTCGGAGACGCAGAACAATCGGGGCCACAACAGTAGTCTCGGCTACAAGACCTTTAAGCTCGGCGACGTCGAATTTTCCCGCGATCTCTATTTTTGCCACCTGAAATGGCCGACGGGAAGCCATTCACTGCATATCGAGCCGTTTCTGCGCGCAACGCTGCGCATGTATCAGTGGCAGTTCTTCTTCGGCTCGCTTCTTTATGACGACCTTGTCGGCTTCACCAACCACTACGGCACCGTGGAGCTGTTCATCGGCCGTGATGACCCGGGCTTTCAGAAGGCCGAAAAAACCCATGCGGTCGTCATGGAAACCGGAGAGGCGCTCGAGGATCTGTGCGCCATGCTGGAAAACTGGTCGGGCGGGCAATTCGACCCCTTCGTTTCGCCGCGGGAGACCGGGCGGAGCATCGGCGCGCACTCGGCGCCGCTTGACCATCTGATGACGAACCGCCGTTTGCTCGCCAAGCGCATCCTTGGCGGCAAGGACGAGGCCGCGGCGTGGTCCGCATCGAACGGTCAGAATACCAACGAGCACTTCGAGGATCTGGAACAGATACAGCCCCTGGTTCATGCGGAGCCGGGCTACGAGGACGCCCTCTCGGCGTTCAACGTATTCGCTCACCTGGCGTGCCAGGAAGTCGTCTGGAACCCGTCCATCTGCTCCGTGGTGCGGCATAATGCGGTCTGCATCACGACCGAGGAAGAGGAGTTGCCGGTCTGGCACAAGAACGACCGTCTCGAATGGTTCGTGCAGCTCTCGGACGAGATCATCTGGGACATCCAGAACGGCGCCGACGGGCAAAAACGGGCGCGGGTGATCATGCGCTCCGGCGACGTCTCGGCAATGCCGCACGATATTCGCCATCGCGGGAAGTCACCGAAGCGGTCGATGCTGCTTGTCTGGGAGAACAGCGATCCCGAGATTCACAAAAAGGTCAGCGCGGGCGCCGTCCCCTTTCTGTCGGAATCTCTGGATTATGCGGCGCAGTCTTAGGGATTGTCAGATATCGCGTATCTCGACCGCGGGCATGCACGAGACAAATTCCTGGAGCTGCCGTGCCGAATCGAGAAGGATGGGAAGCGCTTCCTTCACCGCCCTGGCCGGGCTCATGCGGGCCGATTGCGCACCGACATTCAATGCGGCAACGACACCGCCCTGGCCGTTGCATACCGGAACCGCGATCGACTGAATGCCCAACTCGAGCTCGTCTCTTACAATCACGTACCCGTCTTCGCGTATCTTTTTGATCAGCCTGAACAGTTCCGCCTTGTCGTCTATCGTGGTCTTGTTCAGCTTGGTCAGAGGCGTGCTCTCGAGAAATTGCCTGAGCTCATCGTCCGCCAATCCGGATAGGAGAACGCGGCCCATCGCCGTCGCGTGGGCCGGCAGGCGCGTGCCGATATGGATGCCCGCCGTCCGCATGATGCGTTTCGTTTGCACGCGCACGATGTAAACGATCTCGTGACCGTCCAGAATCGATATCGAGCTCGATTCCTCAACCTGCTTGACGATATTTGCGACAATGGGCTGGGCCGCTTCGGCAAATCCGTGCGAAGACAGAAACGAGTAACCCAGCCTGAGGACCTTGGGTGTCAGCTGAAACAGGCGGCCATCGAATCTGACATATTCGAGCTCGTTCAGTGTCAGCAGAATGCGCCTCGCGGCGGCGCGGCTGATGCCCGTAGCGGCGGCGACGTCGGAGAGGGTCTGCTGCGGCGCGTCGTTGCTGAACGACGCGATGACGTTCAGGCCGCGTTCCAGCGATTGCACGAATTGCGAGAACTTTCGATCGGTTCGCCGGATGTTCGGGCTGGCGTCGGTCATAGGTCGGGCTCTGTTTGTGCGATAAGCGCACATACGTTTACAATTCTACTCATTAACAATGCAAGCGCCAAATTTTTTCAAGCGTCGGATGCCGGGTGTTTTGGGCCTGGGCGCTATCGAGGCGTCAGGGGCGGGTAGCTCTCCAGATCGAGACCCTTGTCCCGCGAGGCCCATCGTCGTCCGAGGGCAGGGAGAGGCTTGTCGGACCGCTGGGTTCAATTCAACTTCTGAACGGCTTGCGTTCGGTTCGCCACGCCTAGTTTCCTGTAGATGTTTTTGAGATGGAAGCGAACGGTGTTGTGGCTGATGTCCAGTGTTCGGGCAATTTCCTTGTCCGCGCCGCACCAGGACGGCAATAGTCGCCAGACTCTCTCATAACGAATGGACCACTTGCTGGGGGCAGGTCACCGATCGCGAAGCATGCGCCCCGCGATCAAATTTGTGACAAATAGATCATGTGCGGCGCAACAAGTGCGGCAGATAGGTGAGTACGCTAATTGAGTGGGGACAAATCGGCGCTCGAAAGCCCCTTTGGTCGTATGCTGGGGCCCGGTCCCCAGGTAGCTAATCGGTAGCACAGTGATTTTCTTATGCTCTGCTGCAATCTATCAACAATTGCTACAGATGTGTCCGGTACAAAACGCCACCTGTTTCTCGGGTCGGCCTTCGTAAGTCTTTGTACGATCCTCGGCGCTACAGCGTGTCTTCGCCGCATAACCATCCTAAAAGGGAGAACACGCTATAGGGCCGTCGCCCGCGCTTCTGCTGCCGGCGTTAAGCCGGCGCATGATTTCGGAAAGGCGCGACCAGTTTTGCAGGGTTATGGGCAAGGCCAGCGCGCTTTCGACAAACTCCCACGAATAGCTGATGATCGAGAATATCGTGCCGACGGTAATGGTCAGTTCGGTGGTGGCAAACCAGAGATTGAACAGGATCATGCCGAGCAGAAGGATGAAGATCGCGCCGTAGAGGGTGGCTTCGGTGTCCGACAGCCGGACCTCCTGACGCCTCAGACGCAGGAGGTGGAGGTGCACCGGCCGCAGCTTGCGTCGTTCCAGGATGCTGACCTGCCGCTCGGTCTGCTGGTTGAGGGCGCCGTTCAGCCGGTAGAACCGGCGGTGGAACAGGGCGTAGACCGCCACCATCGCCACCGCCGCGAGACCGCCGGCGAGCGCCAATACCGGTGAGAAGGCATAAAGGACGATGACGGCGATCACGAGTTGAACGCCGGCCGCCATGGCCTCGGGCAGCGTATGCTCCAGGAAATCAACCAGCTCCCGCCCCATGCCGAGCCGCGCATTGACTGCCGACACCGGAAGGTCGGTGGAGCGGGCCGCCTGCGCCTTGCCCAATTCGACCCTGACGGTGCCATAGACCCGCGTGTCATAGACCCGGCGGATGACGGCGACGACGATCAGCGCCGCCATGATTGCGGCCAGGGTCCACAACTCCTGCATGCCGCCCGCCAAAAGGCCGTCAATCGCGAAGCCAATGAACAATGGGATCAGCGCCATCAGGGCGGTCTCGCCAAGGATCATCGCCCAGGTCAGCGAGATGCGCCCGCGCAAGGTGCGCAAAAGCGTGCCAATGGTCAGGTCGTGGCCGGTCAGCATGGCGTTCACGCGGGGCTCGACGCGGCGGGCTTCGGAGCGGTCTTAAACAGGGCGATAACATCTTCGGCGATGGCGATCAGAACCGGCACGAGGATCAGCATCAGCGCCGTTCCGAAAAGTTCGCCAAAAGCCAGCGAGACCGCCGCTGGGATCAGATACTGCGCCTGCTCGGAGGTTTCGGTGAGGAGCGGCATGAGCCCGATCACCGTTGTTGCGGTTGTCAGGAAGATCGCGCGAAAACGACCGGTGCCGGCGGCATGGAGCGCATCGGGCACGCTCTCGCCCGCCTCGCGCGCCTGATTGTAGCGGGTGATCATGACGAGGCTGTCGTTGACGATGACGCCGGTCAGCGCCAGCATGCCGAAAAAGGACAGAAGCGACAGCGACACGCCCATGATCATGTGGCCGATGGCTGCGGCGATGAAGCCGAAGGGCACGATCGCCAGGATCACGAAGGGCTGCCAGTAGCTCTTCAGCGGCACCGCCATCAGCACATAGATCAGAACCGCCGCCAGGAGCAGCGCGTTGACCAGACCGCCCCGGATCTCGCCCATTTCCTCCAACTCGCCGGCGGCGATGACCTCGACACTCGGATATTTGGCTGTCAGGCCCGGTACGAGTTGTTCAAAGACGGCCTGGCCGACTTCCTCGGGCGCCACACGGCTGCGGTCGATAGATGCCGAGACGGTGTTCACGCGTTTGCCGTCGCGGCGGGTCACAGCGCCCGAAGCGTAGGAGCCCTCGATCTCCGCAACGGTGACAAGAGGCACCCAGGCGCCCGTCGTGCTGCGCAGGTGGACCTGTATCAGATCGTCGATGGTATCGCGCGCGGCACGGGCGTTTTGGACGACAACGCGCACTTCGGCGCCACCGCGCCGGATGCGCGTGACCTCCGATCCGCCAAAGCCATAGCCGACCTGGCTCGCCAAAGTCTCGGCGGTGAAGCCGAGATTGCGCGCTTCGGGCCGGAGCCGCACGCGAAGTTCGGGCTGGCCGCCTTCGAGGCTGTCGCGAATGTTGGAGACGCCCTCGATTGTCGCCAAAAAGCTGCGCATCTCGGCGCTGGCCCGACGCAAGAGGTCGGTGTCCTTCGACACGAGCCGGATCTGGAACCCGCCCGCGAGCGCTTCGGAGCCCGTGAACTCGAGCTCCGTCGCCCCTTCGATCTGGCCGACCCGTTCGCGCCATTGGCGCACGACATCCAGGATCGGCACATCCGGCCGCTCGGCGACGGGCAGCATCTCGGCAAAGATCTGGGCGCCGCCGGCGCTTTCGATAATCGTGAAGAAGGTCTCGACCGGCGGCGTGTCCATGCCGGCGCGTTCCTGGAGTTCCTCGTTCAGCGCGCGGCCGACGGCCTCGATCCGGTCGACATTGGTCCGGGTGAGGGCAAAGGGCGCGCGGGCGTCCATCTCCAGGCTCACGGTGATCACCTGGCCCGGTACATCGGGGAAGAACACGGTCTGGACCTTGCCCTTGGCCATCAATCCCAGTCCCAACGCCGCGGCGGCGACAAACAGGATCAGCACCGCGTATCTGTGGCGAACCGAATGCACCAGAGCCGGCTGGTAGACGCGATCGCGAAACCAGGTCAGCCCGGATTGGGCTGCGTCTTGGACAGCACTCCACAGCCGTGCCGGCAGATGCGATCGCGCGTCGTCCAGCGGCACGCGGGTCAGATGCGCCGGCAGGATGAACTTGCTTTCGATCAGCGAGAAGATGAGCGCCAGGATCACGATGCCGGAAAAGCCGGCCAACACCTTGCCCAAGGCGTTGTCGATCAAGAGCATGGGGTAGAAGGCCGCGATTGTGGTCAGGACGCCGAATACGGTCGCCACCGCGACGCGTTCGACGCCGCGTTCGGTGCCCTTGATCGGGTCTTTGATCTTGCGACGTTCCTCGAACACGCTCTCGCCGACGACGACCGCGTCATCGACCAGAATGCCGAGCGCGATAATCAGGCCGAAGGTGGTGACGTCGTTGAGCGAATAATCGACCCATCGTGATCCGGACACCGCAATGGCGCCCATGACCGCGACCGGGATGCCCATCGCAACCCAGAACGCCAACCGGACGTTCAGGAAGATCGACAGCATCAGCGTGACGAGCAGCAGGCCCTGCACGCCGTTCGAGCGGAGGAGGGCCAGCCGGTCGGAAATATACCCGGCGCTGTCGCCCCAGACCGAGGCGCTGATACTGGGCGGCAGTTGCGGCGCGAAATCCGCCACCACGCCGCGCACCACGCGGCTGATTTCAAGCAGGTTCTCTTTCTGGCCGACCAGGACCTCCATGCCGACGGTCGGCTCGCCGTTGAAGCGAAACAGAAAGTCGCCCTCGAGAAATCCGTCCTCGATGGTCGCCAGGTCGCCCAGCGGCACATGCGAGCCGTCCGACCGCTCGATAATGGGTAACGCGGCATAGTCCGGCGCATAGAGCGCGCGATCATCGGCGCGAAGGAAGATCGTGCCGCCTTCGGTGCGCAGTTGCCCGGCCTGGAAATCCAGCGAGTTGGCCCGTATCGCGTCCGTCACATTTGCAACCGTCAAACCGAATTGGCGCATCCGGTCGGGATCGACCTCGATACGCAGGTCGCGCGGGATGAGTCCCCATATCTGGAGGCGCGACAACTCCGGCTGCGCCAGCAGCTCTTCCTTCAGGCGCTGCGCCAGGGTCTGCAGGGTCGCCGGGTCGGCGGGGCCGTGCAGGTTCACATAGAGCGCCGGAAAGTCGAAGGCCGAGGTCTCGATCACCGGGCGGCGGGTCTCCCTTGGCAGATCGGTCAGCCCGTCGACCCGCAATCGCACCCGGTCCAGCACCGCCTGAAGCTCTTCGCCGCCGGCGCGGCGGACCGAGATGCTCGCCAGGCCATTTGACGATTGTGAGGTGATCGAGCGCACCCCTTCAAGCCCTTCGAGCGCCTGTTCGATCTTCTGGGTTACCAGTTGGTCGACCTGTTCGGCCGTGGCGTTGGGATACTCGACGGAGATCTCGACCGTCTCAGGCGGAACACGGGGAAAGCCCTCGATGCGGATCGAAAAGGCCGTCAGAACGCCCAGGAACAGGATCAGCGCCATCAGGAGATTAGCGGCGACGGGATTGCGGATGAACCAGCCGGTCAGCGCGTGCATGGCCTAGCCCTCTGCTTCTTGCGGCGCGACGCGCTGACCGGGCAGGAACGAGGCGAGCGGCGTTATCGCGACGCGCCAGGGGCCGGGCCCTGTGGGAGCGGCGATCACGAGTTGGCCTTCGGCGCGGAAGAAGATGTCCGGTTCGACGCGCAGGAGCAGATCGTCCGAATCCACCATCCAGACGTAACCAGCCCGGCTGAGCGCGGATTCGGGCATGGTCAGCGTGTCGCCGATCGCGCGCCCGTCGAAAGACACGCGCACGAAATCGCCGGCAAGAATGCCTTTGCCGGGATCGATAACCTCGAGGAAAATGCGGCGTTGACGCGTTTGTGGGTCCAAGAACCCGCCGCCCTGGCGAACACGGGCGCGTCCTAGCAGGGTTCCGTCGCGGTGGGACAGCTCGGCCTCTGTGCCGGCAATCGGGTGGTCGAGCAGGGCCCAATCGGCCTGGCCGAGCTCGACCGTCAGCTCGTATTGGCGGTCGTCGGAGAGATGAATGAGAGGCTCGCCCATGGTCACCGTCTGCCCCAGGCTTGCCATCCGGCTCGTCACATAGCCCGAAAAAGGCGCCGAAACCTCGGTGTCTGCCAACTGGCGTCGCGCGGCTTCAAGTTGTGCTTTTGCCGACGCCACATTGCGCTCCGCAATGCGAAGTTGCGGTAGGCGCAGCGCAAGCTCGTTGGGCGGTTTGGTGCCGGCGCGCTCGAATTCGGCGCGCGCGAGGGTGACGCTGTTTTCAGCGCGCCAAAGCGCCAGATTGGCCTCTTCGACGGCGAGTTGCGCGGCCGCCACGGCCGTTTCGTATTGCATCTTCTCGATTGAGAACAGGGGCGCTCCGGCGTTGACGCGTTCGCCCGCTAGCGCCGCATCGTGCACCTCGATAATCCGCCCGGCGACGGCTGCGCGAATCTCAGCGTCCCATCGCGGCCGTAATTCGGCGAATGCCGCCACTTTGGCATTTGTTTTTGCAGACATGACCGTCAACACCGTCACCGCCGGCGCCGGTGGTAGGGTATCGACCCGTGTCACATCGGCGGTGTCCTCCGCCCCCCAAACCAGGAGGACAACGGCAAAAAGGATTACCGAAGCTAGGATGATCCATTGCCGCCGCTGTTTGGTCGGCGCTGTCGTTTCGGTTCGCATGCTGCCCATTTTTTGTCCTTTCCCGGCGCACGGGTCTAGGCTGACGCCCTCTTGCGCTGCGTGTCGACAAGCTATATAAATATGAACGATCGATCGTTCAATTAAAAAAGTGAACAGCATGACTGAAGAGCCGGAGAGAACAGCAACGACACGCGAGAAGGCGACGGCCGCGCGCCGGGCCAAGATTCTGGATGCAGCGATTATGTGTTTTCTGGAAACCGGCTATCACCAGACCGGCGTACGAGATATCGCCAAGCGCGCAGGCGTGAGCCTTGGCAACCTCTACAACCACTTCGCAGGAAAGCACGATGTGCTGGTCGAGATTGCCGCTTTGGAGCGTGCCGAGCTCGATCCTTTTCTGAAGCTGCTGGCGGAACCCTCGCCGGCGCTGGACGTCCTGGACAAGTTCGTGACCGCCTATGCGACTTACCTGGCCACGCCGGAGAACATCATCCTGACCATCGAGATCAGCAGCGAAGCCATCCGCAAGCCAGACATCGGAGATCAATTTCTGGCCAATCGCAATCACCTGGCGACGGCGTTGGCGTCGGTCATTGAGCGCGGTGTTGCCGAAGGCGGCCTCCGGACGGACCTCGATCCCAACGAAGCCTCCCTGATGATCATCGAGCTGATCGATGGCAGCGCTTATCGCAGCGTCCTCGGCGAGGTTCCCATGCGGAAGATGCTCTCTGGACTGAAGGGCTTCATCTTCGCGGCCATGCGGAGCCGCTAACTCTTGGCTGACGTCTTGATCTTTGTAGGCCGGATCTTGAAAAGCCTATTGAGGTAAATTGGGGTCTTCCGAGTCGTCTCATGCCGTTTGCAGTGGAAAACAATGAAGAGAGTCTTTTCTCCTACGCTCCATGCGACAATAGGCGCAATATGGTTCTGTTGACACTCGCCGCGCCCGTCATGTCAGATGTTGCGGCTGGAGGCATGTTTGGGCAGGCGTAGACACTTTTTTCAGTCTTTAGGGCGACATCTGGCCATCGTTGCGCTTTTTGCGCAATTGATGGCGCCGGTCGCACTCGCGGCGCGCCCGGGTCTCGA